>JAEYRT010000171.1 GCA_023435325.1 Pseudomonadota bacterium
CGTCATGCGAGACGCTGGCGCCAATGGCCAGGTCCTGGCAAAAGCCTTCGGGGAATTCCATGGTGAAAGTGCGCAGACCTTCCTGGTCGTGCAGCGCGGCAATGCTTGCCACGGCTTGGATGATGCCGGTAAACACGGGGTGAAGCCTTCAAAAGTCAATCAGAGATCACAAACAGCCCTGCGGCCAGTGAAGTGCAAGTTTAGGGCCTGTTTCCAGCAAGCTTGCAGTTCGCAGGAAAGATGTGAAAAAGGGCTGCCAGAAAGCAGCCCCGTTTGGTCATAAGCCGGAGGTGGTCTTACCAAGTGCTGCCCTGCACCGTGCTGCTAGGCAGTGCTTGCTGCACGGCTGCAGCCAGGCGCTGCAATGCCTGCGTGATCTTTGCAGTGTCGGGTGCCGCATAGGACATGCGCAAGGTATGCAGATCGGGTGTGGCGGGGTAGAAGGCCTTGCCGGGTACGTAGATCACCGATTGCGCCACGGCGGCATCAAACAGCTGCTGCGGATCCAGCGCGTGGTGCAGCTCTGCCCAGACAAACATGCCTCCGGCAGGAACGGTACAGCGAATGGGAGTGCCGGGCAGGGCATGCAGGCCATCCACCAGAGTCTGCATGCGGCGCTGGTATTCACGGCGGGCACGCTCCACCGTTGGGGCATAGCGGCCGCTTTGCAGGTAGCAGGCGGCAATGCCCTGTGCCAGTGGGGAGGTGCACAAATCATTGGTCTGCTTGGCTACAGCACAGCGGCGCAGCATGGGGGCGTCGGCCAGCATCCAGCCCACGCGCAGCGCAGGCGCCACGGTTTTGGACAGGCTGGAGAGGTAGATCACCGGGTTTTGACCCTGGGGCGCCCGGAAGTGCGCCAGTGCGCGCAAGGTGGGAGGCATGGGCAGGGGCTGCCCATCGGCACCATCAAAACGCAATTCGCCATAGGGGTCGTCTTCCACCAGCCAGAAACCGTATTGCAACGCCAGTTCAACCAACCGCGCACGGCGTTCAGCGCTGAGCAGCGTGCCGCGCGGATTGGAAAAGTTGGGGACGGTATACAGCAGCTTGGGCCGTTGCGCGGCGGGCAGCTCGGACAGTAGCGTGGCAAGTGCTTCGGTGTCCAGGCCTTGCGCATCCATGGGCACGCCCACGATCCGTGCCTGGGCCAGGCGCAAGGCCTGCAAGGTGGCGGGGTAGGCGGGGACCTCCACCAGTGCCGTGTCACCAGGACTGATGAGCACGCGCACCAGCAGGTCAAACGCTTGCTGTGAGCCGGTGGTCACCAGCACGTCGCCAGCTTGCGCAGACATGCCGCGGTCACAGGCTTGCTGCGCCAGGGCTTCGCGCAGCGCAGGTAGGCCTTCGGTGGCGCCATATTGCAGGGCCGACGCTCCTTGCAGCATGAACTGGCTGGCAGCCTGCGCCAGGCCTTGCGCATCGAACAGGCTGGGCGAAGGGTAGCCTCCAGCCAGGGAGATCATGCCGGGCCGAGCGAGATAGGGAAATAGCTCACGGATGGGCGAGCCCGCAGGTTCGGTGAACAGCGGGGCAAAGCTGGCCAGAGGCGCAATCGAAGTGGTCATGGAAGCAGCGGTCAAACCAGAGAGGAAAGAGAGAGAGCGGGCAGGCGAGCGCACCGCCTGCCGGACGCATGCCGAATCAGGCCGCGGTGGGTCCGAAATCCACCGTGCCGCACAGACGCTGTGGATCGGTGAGCTGACGCAGGCCCTGCGCCAGTGCCTGCACCGGGGCCGGTGTGTACTGGTGGTAATAGGCCATGTTGTGGGGGCCGATGCCGTGCTCGGCGCTGTAGCTGCCCGCAAAGTCCTGCACCACCATGGCGTAGATGCGGTCACGCAGCGCATGGACAACGGCAGGCTCGTACCCCTGAGAGGCATCGTCGCGCCAGATGACGTTGAAGTGCACGCCACCGTCCGCGATATGGCCAAAGTCCACCACATGCAGGAACGGAAAGTCCTGGGCGACCAGCGCGCGCGCTGCACGGCAAAACGCCATGATGTGCGAGCGTGGCACGCTCACATCAAAGGCAATCGGTTTACCCAGGGCACGTGCGCCTTCGCTGATGCTGTGACGCAATTGCCAGAGCGCATGGCCATTGCCGATCACGGCGTTGGAAATCGTCTGTTCGAACTGGTCCTGCAGAAACTGATTCAGTGCTTCCTGCAAGTCCAAACCGGTATAGGTCTTGCTGCTGGCGGCCTCCAGCTCGATCAGGAGGGCAAATTCCGGCGCAGGCTCGGGTGCGAACGGGTTGTGCAGATTGGGGACATGGTCGATGGCCGCCTGCATGGCGTGACCGCTCAGGCCTTCGAATGCACTGAGGTAGTCACCCAGGTCGCGTTCCAGTGCCTGCAGCAAATCCAGCACTGCGTCATCGGAGGTCGGCACGACCAGGGCAGTGGCCGACTGCTGCGGCTTGCGGTGCACTTCCAGCGTGGCGCGCGTAATGATGGCGCCCGCGCCGGAGGTGCCTACGAACAGCTGCTTGAGATCGGGGCCGGTATTGTCCTTGCGCAGCGCACGCCCCAGGTCCAGCAGCTCTCCCGCAGGCTGGAGCAGCACGGCTTGCAGCGCGAGCAGGTTGTGGCGCACATCGCCATAACGGATCAAACGGGTGCCGCCCGTGTTGGCTGCCACCATGCCTCCCACCGAAGGGTTGGCTCCCAGATCGATGGGAAACCATAGGCCATGGGGCTCCAGGCGGTCATTGAGCTCCTGCAGGGTCATGCCTGCATCCACCGTCACACTGCGGTTGGCCGCATCGATCTCGCAGTATTGGCGCAGCCGGCTGGTGGACAACACGACCTGTGTCGCGCTGGCATCGGGGGTGCTGGCGCCGACCAGGCCTGTGTTCGCACCTTGCGGCACCACGGGCACGCCGTGACTGGTGCACCACCGCACCACGGCCTGCACTTCCTGCGCACTGGCAGGGCGCACCACGCACAAGGCCTTGCCTTGCCCATAACGTGCGCCCTGTTCATAGCTGGCCATGTCGCTGCCTTGCAGCAAGCCTCGCGCGCCCACGATGGGCAGCAACGCGGCGGCGACAGCTTCGGCATTCCATTCACTCATGCGCTCACCTTGGCCAGCGCCGCGCGTACTTCCTCCAGCGAACGTGCCTGGGCCTGTGCATACAGCGCAATTTCATCATGCACGCGTGCACCCAGGGCTGCTTCGAACACTTGCTGGGCGGCATTGGCCTGGTAGTGCTTTTGCTCGTCACCACCGAGGTTGGACTGGAAGATGCCTGCCGCACTCACGGGCAGAAAGTCTTCGTAGGTAATGGGCTCTGCATGCACCACGCCTTGTGCAATCAGCGCTTCGATATCGGCTTGTGCGTCCGCTGCGGCCGCATTGCCGCACAGGCTGTAACGGTAGAAAGCCAGGCCCTGCTGGCGCAGTGCGTCATGGGTGTCGGGAAACTGCTGGAAGGCAGCCTGCAGACGCTGTTCGTAATCGCTGGAGGCACTGCCTGCATTGCCCATGCTGCGCACCTGTGCCAAGAGTTCGTCATACAGTGCCCGGCCTTTGCGCGTCAGAGCAACGCCGCGCTGTTCGATCTCGCCAAAACGGGCCGTGTGCGCGCCCTGGGCGCTGTCCGTTGCATCGGTGAAGCGAATGGCTTCCTTGAGCGCCTTGAAGCTGGTCTGGCGCAGCAGGATGGGGCAATTGCGGCGGGGAGGACCTTCCACCACGTCCTTGGCGTCCATGCCGCGCGCAGGCATGCCTGCCTGGGCCGCATCAATATCCAGGGTGCGTGGTGTCAGGTGGTTGATATGCGGACCCTTGAAGCACACCACATCGGCAATCAGGCGGTGGGCTTTTTGCAGCGCGTCGTAGGTGGCAGCATCCACGGTGGCATCGCTGTGCCAGCGGAAGGTTTCCAGTGCTTCCTGCACAAAGCGTGTGGCATCGGCATCGCTCAGTCCGCCATCGCGTTCGGCTTGTTCGATCAGTGCCAGAGCCTGGGGGGTGAAGATATTGCGACGTGCCAGAATGGCGATGGCCTGCTCGCGCAGGGCGGGGTCGCTGATCAGTTCCAGACGCAACAACGAGGTAAACACGCGGAACGGGTTGGCCAGCAGCGCCTCATCACTGACGGGGCGGAACGCCGTGGAATGCACCGGCACGCCTGCCACGGACAAGTCGTAATAGCCCACAGGCTCCATGCCCATGACGGCAAACAAACGGCGCAGGGTGACCAGTTCTTCGGGCGTACCCACGCGAATGGCCCCGTGGCGTTCAATGTCCAGACGGTGAATCTCGCCCGATTGTTCCAGTTGTGCACGCAGCGCGGGCTGGGCTTGCAGCGTCTGGGCATTCACATCGGCGACCAGTTCCACCAGGCTGCCGTATTGCGGTACTTCCTTGCGGTACATCTCCGACATGGCCCGGGAAAAGCGGGTGCGGATTTCATTGCTGGAAACAAAAGATGTGGCAGAGTGATGCGTGGTGCTCATGACTGGCAGGGCGTAAAAAGAAAGGGGATGAAAGCCGCCTGCACCGTGTGGTGTCCGGCGACATTTCCATGCGAAAGAGATGGTGCGGTGGATGTTGACTTTGGTCAAACGATAATCTGGTTCAGGGGTCATACCTAAATGGAATGACCAGGCTTTTGTTCTTCATACCTTTTCATGCAACTGTCACGCCGTTTTCTGCCTCCCATGTCCTTGCTGTGTGCTTTTGAAGCCTCGGCGCGTTTGCAAAGCTTCACTGCGGCGGCAGCAGAGCTGCATCTCACGCAAAGCGCGGTCAGCCGTCAGATTCGCGCCCTGGAGGAGCGTCTGGGAACCGAGCTGTTTGTGCGCGAACGCCAGACCGTGCGCCTGAGTCCTGCCGGTCAGGCGTATGCGCAGGAGATCCGTGCAGCTTTGCTGCGCATCTCCAATGCCACCCTGGGTTTTCGTACCAACCCGCAAGGCGGCAGCCTGAATCTGGCCATCTTGCCCACCTTTGGCACACGCTGGCTGGCACCGCGCCTGCCCCAGTTTTTCAGTGCCCATCCCGGCATCACCATCAACCTGACCACGCGCCTGTCGCAGTTTGATTTTCAGCTTGAAGCTGTGGATGCAGGCATCCACTTTGGTTTGCCGCATTGGCCAGGCGCAGAGCTGGAGTTCCTGATGAGTGAAACCGTGGTGCCTGCTTGTAGCCCAGCGGTTTATGCGCAGCACCAGTTTGCCCAGCCTCAGGATCTGCTGCGTGCTCCGTTATTGCACCTGACCTCCCGGCCAGAGGCATGGCGTCGCTGGCTGGAGTTGCAAGGCTGCCAAGTGAGCGAAGCGGCGGGGATGCTGTTTGACCAGTTTGCCACCGCGGCGCAGGCGGCTACGGCAGGTGTGGGTGTGGCCTTGCTGCCCAAGTTCCTGATTGCGCGCGAGCTGGAAAACGGCGATCTGGTGCGGGCTCTGCCAGAGCTGCCCGAGCTGGAAAGTGTAGAGCGCTATTACCTGGCGTGGCCCACCAGCCGTACGGCTTACCCACCGTTGCAAGCCTTTCGCAGTTGGCTCAAGACGGCGGCCCAGGAATTTACACAGCAGCACACAAAGGCATAAAAAAAGAGCTGCTTGCGCAGCTCTTGTCAGCCTGGGGGCAGACGGGACGCTCAGATCCGGATGTTTGCCTTTTGAATGATGGCTGCGTTGCTGGCACTTTCCTTGCGCAACATGCCAGTGAAGGCAGCACCATCTTGCATCAGGGCCACATGGTCCGTGGCCTGCAGGATGGCCTGGATGTCAGAGGAACGTACTTGTTCTTGCACCAGGGCATTGATTTTTTCCACCACGTCTGCCGGTGTGCCTGCGGGTGCCATGAAGCCAAAGATGGAGCTGAGATTGGCTTCGGGGACGCCGAGCTCGGCCAGGGTCGCCACTGTGGGCTGGTTGGGGGCACGCTGGGGGCCCGTCGTGGCCAGTACACGCAGCTTGCCTTGCTCGATCAGGTTGTTGATGGTGGGGAAGGGGTTGCCCATCATGATCTCGAAGTGGCCACCCACGGCATCGGTGACGGTCTGGCCGACCCCCTTGTACGGCACGTGAATAAACTGCGCACCGGTCTTGGCCTGGATCTGCTCCACGATGATGTGGCCGACCGAACCCACCCCTGAAGTGGCAATGCGCACACTGCCGGGCTTGGTCTTCGCCTGTGTCACAAGATCCTGCCAGCTCTTGCCTGTGAACGCACTGGTGGCCAGCACATAGACCGGCGAATACATCATGGGCGCCACCGCTACGATGTCCTTGAACGGATCGTAGGGCAGTTTCATCAAATGCGGCGACAGAGTCAGCGGGCTGATGGCACTCAGCGCCAGCGTATGGCCGTCAGGTGCTGCCTTGGCCACTTCGGCCATGCCCAGCGTGCCACCTGCGCCCCCCTTGTTTTCGACCACGAAGCTTTGCCCCAAGACCTGTCCCATCTTGTCGACCAGCTTGCGGCCTACGCTGTCCGTGACACCACCTGCAGCGTATGGGATGACCACACGCACGGGCTTGTTCGGCCAGGTGCTTTGTGCCCATACGGTGGGTAAGCCAAGGGCAGCTACGCTGCCGAGCATGAAATGACGACGGTCCATGAGATAAAAAACTCCAGATCAGAAAAGGAGGCTGCGGCAACCACCGCAGTCGAGGAAAGGGTGGGCGCTGAGCCTGTGCGACGCTCAGGAGTTATAGGCTTCCAACGGTTTGTCGTTGGGTTCTTGCAGCAGCTGCTGGAGTGTCTCGCCCATGGGCAGGTTCAAGGAGGTGTTCTTGGGCGGAATGGGCTGCACAAACCATTTGTCGTAAATCTTGGCCACTTCGCCAGACTTCATCATGCCGATCAGTGCATCGTCCACGGCCTTCTTGAAAGCGGGGT
>JAEYRT010000180.1 GCA_023435325.1 Pseudomonadota bacterium
ACCACGGGCAGGGCATCGATGTGGATGCCGCGCGCCGCCAGGTCGGTGGTCACCAGCACCTGCCACTGGTTGGCCTTGAACTCCTGCAGCACGCGCTGGCGCGCGCCCTGGCTCAGCTCGCCATGCAGGGCTGTGGCAAAGATCTTCTTGGCATACAGCTTGTTGGCCACATGCTCGGCGCTGTAGCGGCTGGCCACGAACACCAGCATGCGCTGGCCGGGGTGCTGGGCGATCAGCGCGCGCAGCACATTGGTGCGTTGGGCAGCGTCCACATACAGGGCGCGCTGGGCGATGGTGGCATCCTGCTGGTGGGTGTTTTCCACTTCCACGCTGGCGTGGCCGGGGCGCAGCAGTTGCGCCACCAGGTCTTGCACGGCGGGGCCGAAGGTGGCCGACAGCAGCAGGGTCTGGCGTTGCTCCTTGGCGGGCAGCAGGGCCAGCACTTGTTCCAGCGCTTCGGCAAAACCCAGGTCCATCAGGCGATCGGCCTCGTCCATCACCAAGGTCTGGATGGTGTGCAGCTTGAGTTGGCTGTGGGCCACGACATCGAGCAGGCGCCCAGGCGTGGCAATCACCAGATCTGCTCCGCCGCGCAGTGCCATGAGTTGCGGGTTGATCGATACGCCACCCGTCAGCACGGCCACCTTGGGGCGGCGGCCCATGGCTTCGCCCACGTGATAGATCAGCTCGGCCACCTGGGCTGCCAGTTCGCGCGTGGGCACCAGCACCAATGCTTGCGTGCTGCGTGGACCCGGACGCTGTGCAGCATCGCTGAGCAGCCAGCTTTGCAGCAGCGGCAACACATAGGCAGCAGTCTTGCCCGAACCGGTAGGCGCACAGGCGCGCAGGTCCTGGCCGTCCAAAATCGCAGGAATGGCTTGCGACTGCACGGCGGTAGGTGCAATCAGGCCTTGGGAGGCAGCAGCATGGGCCAGCGAAGGGGCAAGGCCAAGGGCAGAAAAGGGCATGGGCGATAGCCTGGAAAAGCAAAGGTGCAGATTGTCGGGCTTGTGGCGCTGCCATGTGCAGCAAGGACTTTTGCACGCAAAAACGGAACCTTCCACGCCGGGGGCGCTCAGCCTTAGAGGCGGTTTAAGAGGCTCCGTGCTGCGGGCACGGCACTTCCGTCTTTTTTACGTTATGAAGAAGGGAAGATCAACGGATGGCTGCTTTATGGAAAGCCGTGGCAACCTTGGGATTGCTTTTGGGGGCTGCACAAGCGCAGGCGGAGTTTGTCAGCATCAAGGGCAATCAGGTCAACGTCAGGCAAAGCCCGTCTACGCAGGCTGAGGTGGCCTGGGAGCTGAGCAAGGGCTACCCCATGAAGGTCACGCAAAAACGGGGCAATTGGCTCAAAGTCAAGGATTTTGACGGTGAGCTGGGCTGGGTGTACCGGCCATTGACGCACAAGCAGGCCCACCACATCGTCAAGGCACCCAAGGCCAATATGCGCAAGGGACCGGGCACCCAGTACAAAAAAGTGGCATCGTTCCAGCAGTACGACTTGCTCAGGACGCTGGAGAAGAAAAATGGCTGGATCAAGGGACAGGCCAGCAACGGCCAGACGGGCTGGATTTCCAAAAAACTGCTGTGGGGCTGGTAAGCCTGTACAGAAATAAAAAATCGCTCCTTCAAGGAGCGATTTTTTATTGCAAAGGCGGCACAGGCCAGGGCGCGATCAGTACTTGACCACCGAGCGAATCGACTTGCCTTCGTGCATCAAATCAAACGCCTCATTGATCTGCTCCAGTGGCATGGTGTGGGTCACAAAGGGTTCGAGCTGGATCTTGCCGCTCATGGCGTCTTCCACCATGCCGGGCAGTTCGCTGCGGCCCTTCACGCCACCAAAGGCGGTGCCCATCCACTTGCGGCCGGTGACCAGCTGGAAGGGGCGGGTGGAAATTTCCTGGCCCGCACCGGCTACGCCGATGATCACGCTCTGGCCCCAGCCGCGGTGTGCGCATTCCAGCGCGGCGCGCATGACCTGGGTGTTGCCAATGCATTCGAAGCTGTGGTCGACGCCCCAGCCGGTCATCTCGACGATGACTTGCTGGATGGGCTTGTCGTAGTCCTTGGGGTTGATGCAGTCGGTGGCACCGAAAGTCTTGGCCAGATCGAACTTGGAAGGGTTGGTGTCGATGGCGATGATGCGGCCAGCCTTGGCTTGCTGTGCACCCTGGATCACGGCCAGGCCAATGCCGCCCAGACCGAATACGGCCACGGTGTCACCTTCCTGTACCTTGGCGGTGTTTTTCACCGCGCCCAGGCCGGTGGTCACGCCGCAACCCAGCAAGCACACTTGCTCGTGGTTGGCTTCAGGATTAATCTTGGCCAGTGACACTTCGGCCACCACGGTGTATTCCGAGAAGGTGGAGCAGCCCATGTAGTGGTAGATGGGCTGCCCGTTGTAGCTGAAGCGCGTCGTGCCATCGGGCATCACGCCCTTGCCCTGGGTGGCGCGCACGGACGTGCACAGATTGGTTTTGCCGCTCTTGCAGAACAGGCACTCGCCGCACTCGGCGGTGTACAGCGGAATGACGTGGTCGCCAGGTTTGACGCTGGTCACACCTTCGCCAACTTCCACCACCACGCCCGCACCTTCATGGCCCAGCACGACGGGGAATAGGCCTTCAGGGTCTTCTCCGCTGAGGGTGAATGCGTCGGTGTGGCACACACCGGTGTCGGTGATCTTGATCAGTACTTCGCCCTTCTGGGGCGGGGCAACGTCGATCTCCACGATTTGCAGGGGTTCTCCGGCTTTGAAGGCAACGGCGGCGCGAGATTTCATGGGGATAACTTTCAAAAGAAGGGGCACAAAGGCGCAGTAGCACTGCGTCCGGCGAGGGTTTGACTGTAGGTCAAGTTGGCGGCAAATCGGTTGCGTATTTGCCGCAAGAAAGCAGGCTACAAGGCGGGTAGCTGCCATTGGGCCAGCAAGTCTGCAAACTCATCGGCAACGGACAACCGGTGAGGCTGGGCATCCGGTGCCGTGGTTGACAGTACCGGCGCCTGCGCCGCGGGTTGGCTATCCAGCAGGCCCAGCAAATCAAGTTGGGGGTTGATCAGCCACAGGCACATCACATAGGTGGCAGTGGCAATAGCCGGATCGCCCCGCTCCAGACGGGCCATGGTGGGCTGGGAGATACCCAGCTTGTGTGCCCACTGCGCCTGCGTTTCTCCGCGCGCCTTGCGGGTGGCCACGATGCGCTGGGCCACTTGTTCAATTTGCGAGAGGATGAAAGGCGGAAAATCTGCAGGGCAGGTGTTCTGACGGGGCATGTCCAGGATGTTATCGCCGTTCGTCGGAAATTTTGACCAATTGCATGAGTTTCTATAGCAAGCATTCGAGCGGCAGCTTGCCCAGAAACCGGAGCATCCCGCGCTGGTCTTTGGGGAACTGCTGCAGGGCCAGCAATTCTCACTCCCCAGCCAAGCCCGCGCAGCACGTCTAATCTCCCATGACCACACCCTCGCGACGCGGATCTGCACCGCCAAACCAGAAGGCTTTGCCATGGGCCTCGCCCCGCGTGATGGCTTGCAAGCCGCTGGTCAGGTCCTGCTCTTTGACTTCCGCGCCGCGTGCCTTCAGTGCTTCCACCGTGGCTGTGGGAAAGCGTCGGGCTTCCAGCAAGGTGGGGCCATTCAGGCTGCTGAAGTTGGGCAGATTGATGGCCTGCTGCGGCGTGAGCCCCCAGCCCAGCACGCCTTGCAAGGTTTTGGCGGTGTAGTGAATGATTTGCGCCCCGCCGGGGCTGCCCGCACTCATCACCACATGGCCGGTGGCCTTGTCAAACACCAGGGTCGGAGCCATGGACGAACGTGGCCGCTTGCCGGGTTCGACGCGGTTGGCTATCGGCTGGCCATCGGCAGCCTTTGGTGCCAGGCTGAAGTCGGTCAGTTCGTTGTTGAGCAAAAAGCCCTTGACCATCTGGCGGCTGCCGAACTGGTCTTCGATGGTGGTGGTCATGGCCAGGGCATTGCCGAAAGCATCGACGATGCTGATATGGCTGGTGCCGTATTCGGGCTGTTCCGGCATGGGTGCGTGGCTGACCTTGAAAACGCCAGGGTTGCCCGGTTGTGCCACTTTCATGCTTTGCTGGCCAATCAGGCGCGCGCGTTCCTGCAGATAACGGTTGTCTAGCAGGTTCAGCCAGTTGCCTCCGGGTGCTTGCACAAAGTCGGGGTCGGCAACGTAGAGCGCACGGTCTGCAAATGCCAGCCGTGCGGCTTCGGTGTAGAAGTGCAGCCAGTCGGCCGTGGGCAGGCCGTCAGGGCCCAGGTCCATACGGGCTGCCGGGGTATGGCCCACAATGCCCAGGATCTGACCTATCGCCAGGGCGCCGGAGCTCGGTGGCGGGAAACCGCAGACGGTGTAGCCGCGCTGTGGCATGCCCTGGGAGGTGGCCGGCAGGTTCCAGTCAAAGCACAGTGCTGCGCGTTTTTTGGGTTGGTAGCGGGCCAGATCCTGGGTGGAAAGCACACCAGGGTTGGTGGGGTGACTGCGGACTTTGTGCACGATGGCCTGCGCCACCTCGCCCTCGTGCAGCGCCTTGCTGCCGTGTCGGGCCATGGCGCGCAGCACCTGGGCATATTCCGGGTTCTTGCGCAGGGTGCCCACGGGCAGGGGCTGCCGATCGGCGCCATAGAAGTAGGCGCGTGCCGTAGGATCGCTGGACAAATACTTTTCCGTGCGCAGCAGGGTGTGCAGGCGCGGGCTGATTCTGAAGCCTTGTTCGGCCAATTGGATGGCCGGCTCAAACAGGCTGGCCCAGGCCAGCTTGCCATGTTCCCTGTGGGCCAGCTCCAGCATGCGCATGGTGCCGGGTGTGCCGACCGAACGCCCGCCGACCACGGCATCGTGGAAGGCCATGGGCTTGCCCTCGGCGTTCAGAAAAAGGCTCTCGGTGGCGGCGGCTGGGGCTGTCTCGCGGCCATCATAGGCCTCGATGTTGCGACCAGCCGCGTGCAGCAGAAAGGCGCCTCCGCCGATGCCGCTCGATTGCGGCTCCACCAGCCCCAGCACCAGTTGCACGGCAATGGCCGCATCAATGGCGCTGCCACCTGCCTTGAGGACTTGATAGCCCGCATCGGTGGCCAGCGGGTTGGCGGCGGCGACTGCAAACTTCTGCGTGGCCCAGCCTGGCTTTTCGGTCCAGCCGGAGCTGCCTTCAGGCTGTGCAGGAATCTGGTAGTTCCATGTGCTGTCCGTGCGTTCCGTAGGACTGGTGCAGGCAGCCAGCAGCGCTGCAGAAACGACAGCGCCCAGCACGGAGGCTGGGCGCAGGAAGTGGCGATCTTGATCACGCATGGGGCAGTCTCCTCGTTGAGTGAATGCCCCAGTGTGCGCGAAAAACCATGCCTTGGGTGTAGGTGCTTCACGCACCTGCGGGATCAACGCACAAGGCTGATGGACAGCTGAATCAGGAAGGCATTCACGATGTCAATGAAGAATGCGCCCACCAGCGGAACGATCAGGAAGGCCTTGTGCGAGGGGCCGTACTGATTGGTAATGGCCTGCATGTTGGCGATCGCTGTGGGGGTCGAGCCCATGCCAAAGCCTACCTGACCTGCGGCCAGCAGTGCTGCATCGTAGTCCTTGCCCATGGCGCGGAAGGTGATCCAGTAGGCAAACAAGGCCATGGCCACGGTTTGCGCTGCCATGATGATGAGCAGCGGAGCGGCCAGGTCGGCCAGCTCCCACAGGCGCATCGACAGCAAGGCCATGGCCAGATAAATCGACAGGGCGGCATTGCCAAACACATCAATGGCGCGGTCAAACACCTTGAAACCAAAAATGTAATCCAGCACGTTGCGGATGATCACGCCACCGCCCAAGCACCACACAAAAGTGGGCAGCTGGAACGAAGTGCCAGCGGTCAGGTTGCGCATCAGTTCGCCAAAGGCCAGACAGCCGGCAAACAGCGCCATGGTTTCGATGGCTGCGTCGGCGGTGATCAGGCGGGGGGCCTTGGCGTTGGTTTCAAAGGCAAAGGCCTCGGTGTTGTCGCCCACGGGAGGCAGGTCTTCACGCGTTTGCTCGCTCTGGCTGCGCGGCTTGGCCAGTTTGTATTGGGTGACCAGACGCTTGGCCAGGGGGCCGCCCATGATGGAGCCGATCACCAGACCAAAGGTGGCACAGGCAATGCCCAGGGTGGTGGCGCCCGTCAGGCCGTATTCCTGCTCAAGCACGGGGCCCCAGGCACCCGCAGTGCCGTGGCCGCCGACCAGGGTGATGGAGCCGGCCACGATACCAATCAGGGGGTCCAGGCCTACGGCTGCGGCAATGCCCATACCCACGCCGTTTTGCACGATGATGAACAAGGAGATCACCACCAGGAAAATGATCAGACCGATGCCGCCTTCCCGGAGCTTGGCGAAGTTGGCGCTCAGACCGATGGAGGAGAAGAACACCAGCATGAAAGCTGTCTGCAGATCGGTGGCGAAACCGAAGGTCCAACCCAAGGACAGGTTCAGCGCCAGGATGACGGCTGCCACCACCAGGCCACCCGCTACGGGCTCGGGGATGTTGTAGTCGCGCAGGAAGCGGATGCGGTTGACCAGGAACTTACCCAGCAGCAAGACGAGCACTGCCAGGATGAGTGTGTAGTAGGCACTGAAATTCACATGCATGAAAGACTCTTTCACAAGAAACAGCAAAGCGACTATCCATGCCTGCACCGTGCACAGGCATGGAAAAAAGCGCTTACGGTTGAAGGTCAAAGACTTGTCTGTCTAGATATGAGGAAAACAAATTCCTGTTGCTATTTCATGAATAGCTGTTCGCGCATGTAAATAAAGCGCTATCTAGAAGAAATTCTTTATTTTCTGAATAAGCTATATATGACTTTTCAGAATGTGATGCTTATATGCAAAAGTGCATAAGGTCATGCGCGTGGAATATGCATCAAGATGTGGGTCAGCGCTTGCTGCGGCGCCTAATCCTTGTCCATGGCTGAGGAATGCAAAAAAAGCCGGACCAGAAATATGCTAGATAGAAACCCTAGGTTGTGCAGTGGGCGCGGCAGGCAATCGCTTTCAAGACAGGGCAATTTTGGCGTTGCCCATGCGCAATGCCTGCTCGCAGGCTGCGGCAGCGCGTTGCAAAGCCTCTGACGGGGTTTCCAGTCCTGACAGGGCAATTACGCCGGCCCCAATGTTTAAAGTGAGCATTTGCTCATTGTGAATCAGAGGGCGTTGCTGCAATTCGTCTTGCACGCGTGCAAGTGCTTGCGCTGCCTGATTGGGCGTGGTGTCAGGAAACAGCACAACGAACGAATGGGTATCCGTGCGGGCCAGCGCATCCTGGGGGCGCAGCGTGCCGCGCACCAGGCGGGCCACATGGATCAGGGCAGCCGAACGTGCTGCTGGCTCCGACAGCAGGATCTGGTTCTGGGTGGGGTCGATGTGCAGGCAGGCCAGACTGGTGATGTGGGGGTGCCGCCGGCTGCGTGCCGCTTCTGACTGCATGGCTTCTTGCAGACCCTGTGTATTGAGTGCCCCGGTTTCCGGGTCGTGGCGTGTGCTTTCTTCCATGGCATGCAAGCTCTGGGTCAGCTGCGCGATCTGCGCTTCCTGGGCCTGAATCTGTGCGCGCTGGTCAGCCAGCTGGGCCTGCACGAGCCGGTTCTCCGTCGCCAGGGCATTGCCCGATTGCACGACTGCTTCAAGCACCTGCGCGAGGTCGCCCAGTTCCCGGGATTGCTGGATCTGCTGGGCGCAGTCCTGCAGCGCACTGGCGTGGCTTTCGCTGAGCTTGCCCAGGTGGGCCATCTGGCTGGTGTGTTCGGTCAGCAGTTGCTTGAGCTGGGTGTGCGCATCGGCGCGGTTGCCTTCGATCTCGACATGGCGGAACAGCAGGTTTTTCAAATGTGTTTGGATGGTGTCCAGCTGCTGCAGGGTCCAGGGCATTTCCATGGCGCTGGCCAAGGCCTGTTCTTGCTGTTGCAACTGGGTGTCCTGGCTGGCGACGGAGCAGATGTGCTCGCCCACCATGCGCAGCATGGCATGTATGCAGCGGCGGCGCTGGGCCAGATCTTCGCTGGTGAAGGAAAGGCGGTAGCTGTAGTTGTGCAGCATCTGCTCCAGCGCAGGCAGCGGTGGCGGAGCGACACGCAAAAAGCTGATCAGCTGATCGGTCAAGGCGTGCATGCGCGGGTCTTCCTCGCCCAGAACCGCCATGCTGGTTTCAATGACTCGTGCCAGTTGCAGGGCCAGGGATTGCGGCAGAACGTGCACCGTTTCTTCCGTGGTGGTCACCGGCTCTGCCGTGACCGGTGCAAGGCCCAGGTCCAGCTGGGCGTAATCTGCAATCGCTGTCTGCAAGGCCGTCCAGTCGCGTGCTTCAACCGCATCGGAAAAAAGCCGTGCAATGCGCGTCTGGGCCGGTGTCTGCGTGGGCAGAATGCTTGCAATCCGGCGCAGCGGCGTTTGTGGAAAAGGCACTTGCGGCAGCAGGCCGGCGACTTCTTCATACACCGCCTGATAATTTTCAGGTGTCGGTGTCAACCTGCGGGAGGCAAGCAGCTTTAAAGTCTCACGGGCGATGTCTGCAGGATTGCGCTGAGCCACGGCATGTCTTTCGGGAATGCAAAGGTGCAAGTTTGGCAGAAGCCGCGCACACTGTGCATGTGGGCGTGATGGTTGCGCCGGTTTGTCTGGAGCGCTTGAGAATGCGGTTGCCCCACCTACAATTGGCTGAATTGCGAAAAGCCCATGAAGATTCTTATTTCTAATGATGACGGTTACCAGGCCCCTGGCATCGTCGCTTTGCACGACGCTTTGGCTTCCATACAAGGAGTGGAAGTGGAGGTGGTCGCACCGGAGCACAACAACAGTGCCAAGTCCAATGCCCTGACTTTGCACTCGCCACTGTATGTGCATCAGGCAGCCAACGGTTTTCGTTATGTGAATGGCACCCCGGCAGATTGCGTGCACATTGCCATGACCGGTCTGCTGGGCTATCGCCCCGATCTGGTGGTGTCCGGGATCAATAATGGCGCCAACATGGGCGATGACACCATTTACTCCGGCACCGTGGGTGCCGCCATGGAAGGCTATCTGTTTGGCGTGCCAGCCATTGCTTTTTCCCAGGTGGAACGTGACTGGGTGGAGCTGGAGGCTGCCGCCCAGAAAGCCAAGCAGATGGTGCAGCAGATGATGCAGCAGCAACTGATAGGTGCCACGCCCTGGCTGCTGAATGTGAATATCCCTAATTTGCCACTTGCGCGCCTGGGCTGCGTCAAGCTGTGCCGCCTGGGGCGCCGCCACTCGGCCGAACCTGTCATCACGCAGATCAGCCCGCGTGGTGAAACCATGTACTGGATAGGGAGCGCAGGCGCTGCCAAGGATGAGTCTGAAGGCACGGACTTTCATGCCACCGCCCATGGTCATGTGGCAATCACTCCCCTGAAGGTGGATCTGACCGATCACGATCATCTGGTTTACTGGGCACAGACTGCATCGCGCATGGATGCAGCACTCGCAACCCCGGAGGTGGCATGAACCAAGCGCCCAAGCGCCCAGGTTTCCCAGCATGGATTGCTGCTTCTGCAGTCCCGCCATCTGCAAAGCGTGGTGTGAGCAGTGCTGTGCCGACGCGCCCAGCCCTGGCGCCTGTGGGTTTGGGTCTGGATTCGGCGGCCGTGCGCATGCGCATGGTCCAGCGCGTGGCGGCCACAGGCGTTCAGTCTCCGCAGGTACTGGGTGCGCTGGGGCGGGTCGAGCGCCATCTGTTTGTGGACAGTGCGCTGGTCAATCAGGCCTATGAAGACACAAGCTTGCCCATCGGCTTGCAGCAGACCATCTCCAAACCCAGTGTGGTGGCGCGCATGATCGAATTGCTGGAAGGGGCGGAGTGCGTGCGTACACAGGGTCGATTGGGACGTGTGCTGGAAATTGGCACGGGTTGTGGCTATCAGGCTGCAGTGCTGTCCTGCGTGGCGCAGCAGGTGTACTCCATTGAACGCCTGCGCGGTCTGCACGACAAGGCGCGGAACAATTTGCGCCCCTTGCGACTCACAAACGTGCACTTATTGTTTGGGGACGGGATGTTGGGCTACGCACAAGGTGGGCCATACGCAGGCATTATTTCCGCTGCCGGCGGGGATGCCGTTCCGCAAGCGTGGTTGGATCAGCTGGCTGTAGGTGGGCGTCTGGTGGCGCCAACGGTCAGGGCTTCGGGGCAGCAGGCTTTGCTGGTGTTGGATAAGACATTGCACGGCTTTACGGAAACCGTACTCGAGGCGGTGCATTTCGTGCCCCTAAAATCTGGGATTGCCTGAAAGGGAAATAAATATGTTGTTGTCGAGAGGCCTTGGAACGTTGAGTGCTGTGGTGGTGGCTGCCGGTGTACTGGCAGGTTGCGCACAAGTCAACAAGGCTCCAGTGGAAGATCGTGGGGGGTGGGGGGC
>JAEYRT010000229.1 GCA_023435325.1 Pseudomonadota bacterium
GTAGGCGATCAATTCATGGCCGTTGTCCAAGGTGACTCGAAAACGCGAGTCAGGCAGGACTTCCATGACCTGTCCTTGCATTTCAATCAGATCTTCTTTAGACATATGGGGCTCCTTCCGTAATTAATCAGAATGTGAACGCCGAACCGGCACCATGGGCTGTGCCGCAAGGCAACGGCCTGGTTCAATGGCGTGACGATGGGCGGCAGCGGCAGTGCCCCAGCAGGGCACGAAGCGGAAAGTTCGGCTCTGGCGTCCGAAGCCGGAACCGCTGCAAATGGCAAGCGAAGCTGTGAAAGCAGCGCTGAAGTTATGCGATACCGATGGTGCGGGCTGATATTGGCCCATCACCCGAAAGAGGTGCGAAAGGTATTTCAACAAGAACGGCGCATTGCAATGTCTGCAAGCGCATCAAAAGAGGCTCAAAAGCAAGCCGCTAACGCTTTGGGGGAACGCAAGAATCGATACCAGAACGTCAACCGACGTACTGGAAGGTGCCAACGGGCTCAGAACACGAAGGACAGAAAGAAAACAAAAGCATCGTCTGAAACGATCGCAGTGTGCGTGAAATCTCAAACCCATTCACTCACACAACCAGAGCTTGCAGCGCCGAGCAGGTTGTGCCTGCACTACAGAATGCGCCACTCTAACAGGGTTTGTGCCCAAGGGTGCTGGAGAAACACTGCAAACCGCATTTTCTGCAGGCAAAGGCGCTACAAATAGTATAGAAAAAATGCTGAAGCAGCTTATAGCGCATGCCTTGGCAGCTATCTTTTTAAATTTTTCCGATCCCTGACTGCCCAACCGGCTGCGCTGAACTTGGCATCACCCCAGACGCCGGTTCAAACGCACTACCACAGTTGCACCACACAATGACTGTGCGAACCCAAGGTGGACAAGGGCACGGCACGCTGGATGGCATGCGCCGGATCCGCTGCACTTCTGGGAATGGGAGGCATCAACAGCGTGCCCTGTTCGTCGCAGACGGACCATGTCTGCAAGGTTTGCAAGGAACTTGCACGTGCGCGCACGACAGCGCGCTCGCCAGACGCCAACTGCACAATACTGCCGGGTGGAAACATGGTCAGCGCTTTGATGACTGCGGCCACCCACTGTGCGTCATACGCTCCGTCACGCGCCGCGTACAAATCCTTCATGGCTTCATGGGGCAAGCGCGGAGAGCGGTTGGGACGTGGCGTGACCATGGCGGCATACGAGTCGGCAACCGTCAGCAGTTTGGCACCTTCATGCATGCCATCTCCAGCCAGGCCTTGCGGATAGCCAGAGCCGTCACACCGCTCCTGGTGCTCTCGCACCACCTGCAGCCATACTGGATCGCGTACCCCCATCTGCTCAAGCAGATCAAGGGCATAGACAGGATGGTGATGCACCATCATGGTTTGCTCACCGGACAAAGCCTCGTTTTGCTGGTCCAGTTGAGGCTGTATCTCCACCAGACCGATGTCTCGGGTCAACGCCGCGCAGACCCAGGAAGTGCGCGTAGCGTCATCCAGCTTGGATTCACTGACCACTATTGCTGTAATGGCCGCCCCCAGCAGTTGATGCACGACCAAGTAAGGGTGCTGGCGATTGACGTGCAAGGCTGCCAACAAGGCATCGGCGTCCTGGGCACAGGCCTGTTCCATCACATAGGCCATACCCATGATCCGCATATGCATCCCCGGACGGATCTGCCCTGACTGCAGATCTGCATGGAAACGCTCGAGGCTGTCGGCCAAACGGAGGGCGCGGCTGAAAACCGATTCCGTGTCATGCAACGCTTGAACCTCCTCCTGCCCGAGTGGGGAGGACATGTCCTCTGCAGGCGCGGCATCCTCCTCATCGTCCACCACGACCTCTTCCACATAGGCACCGCGCGCCAGCAAGGAATCAATGTGCCGCGGCAGGTTCAAGACATAGCCTTGTCTTAACAGCAGATTCCCATGGGCGTCATACAGCGTCCAAGGCAATGGTTCATTGAGTACCAAGTCCTTGGGTTGAACGAGCCGCAAATTGGTCATGCGATACCTGCCTCTTTTGAATAAAAAATACCGCTTCCGGGGCGGCTATTGTTTTATCTCAAAGCTATCACATTTTTTCCAATTTTTACAATTCAAGCCCGTGATCGAGTCACTTAAATACACGCCCTTTGCATCTATGTCTTCCCCGGAACCCGGATTTTGTCTTTTCTGCCAGCCGTGCGTGGCGCAGCGGCAATAGCGCGTGCCACACGGGCGTTGTATACCGTCAGACGCGTCAGACCCAGTTGCTCTGCCACTTTGGCGTCCGATGCAGTGCCCAGCAACGCCACTGCCTCAGGCGTCCAGAGGAAGGCGCCTCCTTGTTTTTCCGTCAGCGAGGCAATGCCCAGTTCCTTGCGCTTGGCGACGACACTGGCCTTGCTCATGCCCCAGCGTTTGGCCAGCTCTGCATCGCTGTCCGTACCCAGCACGGTCAGCATCTCTTGCGTCCACTGCACATGGCCACAGGCAGGAATGCCCAACGCATTGCGCTTGAGGTTGACGGTCTTGGCCGTCGTGCCCCAGCGCTCGGCCAGCACGGCATCTTTTTCCTTGCCCAGCTGGGCCAGCATCTCATCCGTCCATTGCAAGGCGGCTTTACCCATGGAATGCCTCTTGAAATTCCTGTGTGTCAGATTCTTGTTTTGAATTAATGGGTGTGTCCCCAGTAAATCAGTGCATCACGACCTTCAACCGACAGTGACACCGGCGCGCCCACGGGCAGCAGCACCTTGGTTTCCACATGCCCATAAGGCAATCCTTGCAGCACGGGAATGGAGACCTGTGTGCGCAGCCAATCAATCACGCTTTGCAGCTTGTAGCCCTTGTCATGGCTGGTGAGCTTGAATTCGGTGAACTGGCCGAACACGATGGCTTTTTGTTTGGCCAGCACACCGGCATGCAGCAGTTGGGTGAGCATGCGTTCGATCCTGTAGGGGTGTTCGCCCACGTCTTCGAGGAAGAGAATGCCGCCTTCAACCTGCGGAAAGTAGGGTGTGCCCAGCAGCGACACCAGCACGGCCAGATTGCTGCCCCACAGTGTCGCACCACCTTCCACATAAAAGTCGTCGGGCACCGCACCTTCAGGCTGCTTGGGCATGCGCCAGCCTGCGCCTTCGCCGTGACCATGGATCAGGTCTTCAAAGCAGTCGAGCATGATGTCGTCCACTTCATTCTTCTGACCAAAATCGGCCATCAGCGCAGGCCCTGCCCAGCTGATCGCGCCGGTCTGTGCCAGCAAGGCGTTTTGGAAAGCAGTGAAGTCGCTCAGACCCACAAAGTGCGTCCCTTGTTCCACAGCCTTGGCCACAGCCTGGTAGTTGATGCCGGGCAGAATGCGCGAAAGTCCATAGCCTCCGCGGCTGATCAGGGCCACATCCGCACCGCTGGCCGCTGCACGCGCAATGGCTGCCAGGCGCGTGGCATCGTCACCGGCAAAGCGCTGGTGACTGCTCAGCGCATCGGCATCCACTTCCACCTCATGGCCCATGGCACGCAAGCGCTTGATGGCGCGCTTGAATGCAGATTTGTCGCGCACCGCACCGGAGCGCGAATACACATAAATGTGCTTGGGACCGTGGCTGTGATCGTGATCATGGTCGCAGCAGCCATCGTGGTGGTGGTCATGGTCGTGCTGGCAGCATGCATGTGCCTCACCGCTGGCACCGTGGTCATGCGCATGACCAGGGTGGTCTGCGTGCTCGTTTGCGTGAGTAGTTTTTTTCTTGGAAGTCGCCACAGCGTGTCATGCAGCGCAAGGCCACATGCTCCGTATATCGATAAATTCTGTTGGCTAAGGCTGCCCAGCCCCAGCGGATGGCGCAAAGTATTCCATAGCCAGCGCTGCTCTGACACCAGCCTGTGCGGCAACCATGGGCGACATGGGGGTCTGTTGCAGTGCTGGTTCGTTCTCCGCCAAAGCAGGCGCTGCTGCCAGCCATGCAGCCTGCCAATCGGCCAGCGGCATCAAGGCATTGCTGGCACTGCGCGTGATCTGGCACTTATTTTGTGCCAGCCACTGAGCCAGCAAGGCTTGCGGCACTGCAGGCAGCTGCGCCTGCACCCTGGGCCAGGATTTAAGGGCAGCACGGTGCCCCGCAGGTGCAAAAGGAATAGCTATGGGCGCTTGCTGCATCTGCCCTGGAGGCCAAAAACCTGCTTGCACCATGCCTTGCGCCACATCCCACTGCGGCTTGTTGGCTGCAGCCTGCAGCCACTGTGCCAGCGCCTTGGGGGGCTGGGCATTGGGCCAGCAGTCGATGAGCCAGCCACCGACAAAGCGCGCTGATAGCACCTGCGCCACGGCAAGACCCAGTCGAGCACCATCTCCTTCGCCAACCAGGACCACATTGCGCAAGTCCATGGCCTGCACCAACTCGCGCAAGACCTCGATATGCATCTGCGCAATGTGCGCCTTGTCGCGTTTGGGTTGGTCGCTGCGGCCAAAACCCGGCAGATCCGGCACGACGACACGATGACCTGCCGCCAGCCAGAACTTCATCAGATGGCGAAAGCCATAACCCCAGCTGGCCGCACCATGCAGACACAGCCAGGTCAGAGATGCATTTTTGGGTCCTTCATCCACCACCGCCATGCGCAGACCTGCCAGGGCTGGCAAATCAGTGCGCCACTGCGGCGCATAAGGCCAGTCGGGCAGATCGGCAAAAGCACTGTCCGGGTTGCGCAGCGCCGTGTCTTTGAGCGGGTGCTTGGCCAACGCCACGGCCCGATTCTGCGCACGGCGCTGCTGAAAAAAATCAGCTAACACGGCCGCGCATTCCTCGGCCAGCACACCGCGCACGACCTGCGTCTGATGGTTGATCTCAGAGTAGCCAAAGACATCGAGCACCGACCCCGCCGCGCCCGTCTTGGGTTCCGCCGCGCCATAGACCACAGTCTCTACACGCGCATGCAGCATGGCACCGCTGCACATGGTGCAAGGCTCCAGCGTGACGTAGAGCGTGCAGCCATCGAGCCGGTAGTTGTTCAGCTTTTGCGCCGCTGCACGCAACGCAAGGACCTCGGCGTGGGCTGTCGGGTCATTAACTGACAGCGGTGCATTGGCGCCCTCTCCTACGACATGCCCGTCCTTGACCACCACGGCCCCTACCGGCACCTCGCCTGCTGCCGCGGCCTGCCGGGCGAGCTTGAGCGCATGGCGCATCCAGTGTGCGTGATCGGGAGTGGTCATTGTCATGGGCGCTGATTATCCGTGGCCGCACCTGCACACCACAGCAAATACCTGCGCATGCGCAAACCTGTACAGACTGGGATAATCCGCCCCCTATGTCTCTCCTGCCTCACCAACTCGAACTTTTATCTCCAGCCCGCAACGCCGATATCGGTATCGAGGCTGTCAACCAC
>JAEYRT010000238.1 GCA_023435325.1 Pseudomonadota bacterium
TTCGGCCCAGGCGAGGATGGGCGCATTCCTGTCGTTGCTGTGACCGGCACCAATGGCAAAACCACAACCACGCGCCTGATTGCGCACATCTTTGCCTCTCAGGGCCTGCGCGTGGGCATGACCAATACCGATGGTGTCTACGTCCATGGTCGCCAGATCGACAGCGGCGACTGCTCCGGCCCCAAGAGCGCACGCAATGTGCTGGCCCACCCCGAGGTGGACGCTGCCGTTCTGGAATGTGCGCGTGGCGGCATCTTGCGCGAAGGCCTGGGTTTTGACCGCTGCCAGGTGGCGGTGGTCACCAATGTGGGCGAAGGCGACCATCTGGGCCTGAACTTCATCACCACCGTGGAAGATGTGATGGTCCTGAAGCGCGTGATCGTGCAGAACGTGGCGCCCAACGGCTATGCCGTGCTCAACGCCATGGATCCGCATGTCGCCCCGATGGCCAATGTCTGCCAGGGCAAGATCATCTACTTCGGTGCCGACCGTTTCCACCCCGTCATGGCCACGCACCGCGCCCAGGGCAATCGTGTGGTGTATGTCGAGGGCGAGCACATCGTCTGCGCCGAAGGTGCTTTCAAGGAAATGCTGGCCCTGGCCGACATTCCGCTCACCCGCAACGGCAGCATCGGTTTCCAGGTGGACAACGCCATGGCCTCCATCGGTGCCGCCTGGGCTGCCGATCTGTCATGGGACACCATCCGCCGCGGTCTGGCGACCTTCCACAACGACAGCGCCAATGCACCCGGCCGCTTCAATGTGATGGATTACAAGGGCGCCACCATCGTGGCCGATTACGGACACAACCCAGACGCTATCCGTGCGCTGGTGCAAGCGGTTTCGGCCATTCCCGCCAAGCGCCGCAGCGTCGTCATCAGCGGCGCAGGTGACCGCCGCGACCAAGACATCATTGAGCAAACCCGCATTTTGGGTGCAGCGTTTGACGATGTGATTTTGTACCAAGACGCCTGCCAGCGCGGCCGCGAAGATGGTGAAGTCATCGCCTTGCTGAAAAAAGGTTTGGAAGGCGCAACCCGCACCAGCTACAGCACCGACATCCACGGCGAATTCATTGCCATTGACCACGCACTGAGCCGCTTGCAGCCGGGTGACTTGTGCTTGGTGTTGGTGGACCAAGTGGAAGAGTCGCTGGAGCACCTGCGCAAGCACGTCCAAGCAGCGAGTGCGGTCCAATCAGACTAATCACGCTCTGCGCAGCAAACAAAAAGGGCTCCTCAATGGGGAGCCCTTTTTTAGGATTGCCTTCGCTGGTTATTAGCTTTCCAACATCAGCGGCTTGTTGTGCGCAACACCATGCTGCTGCGCTTGACCCAGCTTAAAGATCGCTACGGCCTTCACGAGCTGCTGTGCTTGCTGATTCAGGCTGTCGGCGGCCGATGCAGCAGAGGTGGTCCCGCTCGTTTGAACAACAATCCTCTGTTGTTAAGCGAGATCCCTGCGGTCATGCAGCTTGCATTTTTGCAAACGGCAATGCTGCAAAGTAAGCCTCATCTGGGGTGGCTTGGCCGTGTGCCTGATGAGGTCGCTGTGCATTGTAGAACTGCAAGTATTGCGCAATCCCATTGCGTGCGGCACGCACGCTGTCATAGGCTTTGAGATAGATCTCCTCGTACTTGATGGAGCGCCACAGGCGCTCTACAAAGACGTTGTCCAGCCAAGCGCCCTTGCCATCCATGGAGATACGAATCCCATGGCGCTTGAGTAGCGTGGTGAAGGCATCGCTTGTAAATTGGCTGCCCTGGTCGGTGTTGAAGATGGCAGGTGTCCCCCAGCGGGTGATGGCCTCTTGCACTGCATCTACGCAAAACTGTACGTCCATGGTGTTGGACAGCCTCCATGCCAGCACCTTGCGGCTGTACCAATCGACCACGGCACACAGGTACAGCCAGCCCTTGTGCATGCGCACGTAGGTGATGTCCATGGCCCAGACTTGGTTGGAATAGACCACAGGCTTGTTCCTGAGCAAGTAAGGATAGACCTTGTGCTGTGGGTGGCGAGCACTGGTGCTCGGCTGGCAGTACAGCGCACGCACGCCCATGCGCTGCATCAGCGTGCGAACATGCCGACGACCCACACATTGGCCTTGGCGCTTGAGCAAGCTGCGCAGCATGCGAGAGCCTGCAAACGGGTGGGCGGCATGCAGGGCATCGATGCGATGCATCAACTGCACCTGTGCCTTGCAGGGCGGCTTGCGCTGGTAGTACAGACAGCCTCGGCTGATACTCACGAGCTGGGCCTGCCGGCTCAGTGACAGGCCATGGCTGCGGTTAATCATCGACCTACGCTGAGCAATCCCGCTTTGCTCAGCGCACCTTGCAAAAAATCCTTCTCCAAAGTGAGCTGGCCAATCTTGGCATGCAGCTCCTTAAGGTCGACCGTTGGCGTTGTGGGTGCAGACGGAGCACCGAACACATCAGCAGCACGCTCCAGCAACAGCCGTTTCCAATCGGCAATCTGGCTGGGGTGCACCTCATATTGCTGAGCCAGCTCAGCCACGGTGCGCTCTCCGCGCACCGCCTCCAATGCAATCTTGGCTTTGAAGGCGGCACTGTGTTTACGACGTGATTTGATAGTCATAGATCTCTCCAGGTTCGGCCTGTTGCCAGACCATTTTTACGGGGAAAGATCTCGCTTAGCTAGCTGTTCAAAAAACCGGAGCCACTTCTAGTGCATGTCCAGATCCAGCCGTGATGACCGGAAGATTGGCATCAATTTGCCCAAGAATCGATCTAGCAGATGTAAGCCAGCCAACTCAGCCCCCACTTCGATCAACCGGTCGTAGTTGGTAGTAAAAATGTTTAGGCGGTCACGCACACCTGTTCGACAGGCGAAACTCATCAGGAAAGTGACAAGGGTGTTGAATGCCTGTTCTCGCTTATCGTTGCCTGCAGTGGCAATGCCTGCCTCGCTCGCCAGGATTGACTGAGCGAATTCATTCATGCCAGTTTGAAGCTCTTTGCGCAGGGCCTCGGACTCGCTGTTCTGTTGAAGAATTTCTAGGCCACGCAGCAATTCGTTGGCAACGCGTAGTTGATCTTCTAGGTTTCCCTTCTCGCGCCCAGCCGCTTCAGAAGCCTTCCCTGCAGCTTGATCGATTTCGGCTTGATAGCTGCTTAAGTTCAAGGTCCCCATTCCAGCAGCAGCTTTCCCAGTGGCTAAGCGATGAACTGCATGGGTAAGCCCCGAGCCGGCCAGCAGCGAGAGATGTTCTGACTGAAATAATGATGTGAGCCAAGGCTCTATTCGATTGCGAAGCTCCCTGTGGCCAAAACTTTCTGTCTGCACCCAAGATGCTTTGGAGTCATGCTGAAACTTAAACGCTTCACCCTCTGCGGTGAAAAAAAGTGGCTTTGCGTCATCGCGGGTTTTAAGTGTGTTGATCGTCATTTCGTCTCCCCCAGAACAATGATCTTAGACGAGTCTTAATCTTCAACCCAAGGTGGGAGCGTGCAGCTATTTCTTTGTAATGGTCCACTAAGACAATGGCACCACACCTTAACTAACCGACCATTACTTGACTAAAAGCAGTCATTCATATCGAAAAGTCGAAGGGCAGCTACCGCTGCAAAGCAGACAAAATATCCAGCTAAAAAAACCGCTCCTTAAAATCCACCCATTTGGTTTTTTTGAGAATTAATGCATAGCATTGAGTGTGCTCATCAATTTTTTGATGAGCGCAGTCAATATCGCACCATCGGTTTTGGTGCCGTTGCAGTTAGGTACTTGTGCTTGTGTAGGAGGTGTATGCGCCGCCTACAGCACCTACAGTTATCTCATTGCTCGCTTGGCTGCTAACCGCAGACCAAGGAGAAGTTATGAGTGACGTACCAGTACAGCCGACTAAGTCCAAAACGAGGGCTACTAG
>JAEYRT010000240.1 GCA_023435325.1 Pseudomonadota bacterium
ACCAAAACCGGCAAGTCCCTGACGCCAAAACCCAAGACCACTGCAGGCAAGGCGCCTGTGGATGCGCCACAGGTTTGATGCCAGGACATCCTATGCCCCAAATCGCTTTCCACTTCAATGCGCCTGATAAGCTGGATTACACCTGCCGCTTCATCCGTAAGGCCTTACGCCACGATGCCCGGGTCACGGTGGTTGCGCCCATGGAGCGCCTGCGCCAGCTTTCTGCCAAGCTGTGGAAATTTGCGGGGCATGAGTTTTTGGCCCATGCGGTCCAGGGCGAAGATGCCCAGCTCTTTGCCCTGGCGCCTGTTGTTCTGGTGGAAGATGCGACCACCAGCCACCATCACGACGTATTACTGAATCTGGGTGCCGAAATGCCGGCGGGATACGAATCTTTCAGCAAAGTGGTGGAAGTGGTGTCCAGCTTTGATGATATGGACCGTGCCCAAGCCCGTTCACGCTGGCGTTGCTACCAGAGTGCGGGCCATGCCATAGAGCGCTTCGATCTGGTTCTGAAGGAGGCCTAAGGTCATGTCAACGCCCGATAGGCGACAGCCTCCTCGTTTCGTTCCTACGCTCACGGATGTTGTTGCAGAGCAGGAGACGGCGCCAGTGTCTGTGCCTAGCTCGGCTTTGCCGCCAGCCAAGCGGCAGCCAATGCCGAAAGCAATGGACACCGTGCTGCTAAAACCTGAGCAGAACGTAAATCCCATTGGATTGCAGGAGGGCCAAGCGTCCTCGGCAATCTCTGCGGCAGAACCGGACTGGAGTGGCGTGGTGCAAGCGCTGCAGACGCGTGTGATGCAGCGTCTGGATGAAAACTTGGAAGAGCGCTTGCGTTATGCATTGACCGAATTGGTGCAACTGCATACGCAAACGCTGCATCAGGCGATCCGCTCCGAGCTGGAGCGTCTGGTGAGCAGTGCAGTGCATGAAGCACTGGCGCAGGAGCTGGATGCCATGAACGAACGGCAGTCTGGCAACACGGCACCCGAACAGTAACAATGCCCGTAGGCGCTCAGTGTTTGAGAGCTTCGGGGTTCAGGATATTGCTGGGCGCTCCCCGGACAAAATTCAAGATATTGTCAAAGGCGGCGCCGAAATACAGCTCATAGCTGTCTTGCTCCACATAGCCAATGTGTGGCGTGCAAATGCAGTTTTCCATGCGCAGCAAAGTATGGCCCTGCAGGATGGGTTCGCTCTCGAAGACGTCCACGGCAGCCAGCCCGGGGCGCCCTTGCTGGAGTGCGGACGCCAGCGCATCCGGCTCGATCAGTTCGGCGCGCGAGGTGTTGACCAGCAGCGCCGTGGGTTTCATGAGTGCGAGATCGCTTTGTTTGACAACGAACTGGGTGCTTTCACTCAGCCGCAAATGCAGGCTGATGACATCGCAATGGGAGAAGAACGCTTCCTGACTGTTGGCTGTGGCATGACCATCCTGAGCGGCTTTGGCGCGGGAGGCCTCGCTTCCCCAGATGACGACTTCCATGCCAAATGCTTTGCCGTAGTGCGCCACCAACTGGCCAATTCGGCCATAGCCCCAAATGCCCAGGCTGCGACCATAAAGGGCCGTGCCCAGCGAAAAATTCGAAGGCATGGATGCAGCCTTAAACCCAGACTGCTGCCAAGCGCCGTGCTTGAGGTTGGAAATGTATTGGGGTAGGCGGCGCATAGCAGCCATGATCAATGCCCAGGTCAGTTCTGCCGGAGCAATGGGTGAACCGATGCCTTCAGCAATCGCTATGCCACGCTCTGTGCATGCCTGCACATCAATATGAGGTCCTGATCTGCCTATCTGGGCAATGAGCTTGAGCTTGGGGAGTTTTTCAAGCAGCTGGCGTGTGATCGGGGTGCGTTCCCGAATGAGAACAATAACTTCCGCCTCTCGAAGGCGAACTGCCAGTTGACCCACACCTTTGACCGTATTGGTAAATACCTTGACGTTGAAACCTTCAAGAAGCGAAGCGCAACGAAGCTTGCGGACTGCGTCTTGATAGTCGTCCAAAATGACAATGTTTCGTATCGATGTGTTTCCGTAAGTCACTGAAATACTTGAAAAAATACTTGGTAAAACATGAAGCTGTTGTCTGGTGCCTGCAAAATTAGCGTCAGTACAGCATCGCATGTAGCTCCCTGGCTATTTAACGCTTTCGTGCAGTTTTTGATGCCGTTTGAAGCACTTGCATGAAAGCGAAAAGGCAAAAATGTGGGTGCATGCCGTGCTGCAAAGCCTGAAGGCAGACGAATACATTGTCGTTGATGAAAGTCCTAGCTAGCGACTGGTGGTTAGTAACAATAGCAAGAGTTGGATATCCAGGTGGAAAACGCCTGTAGATAACCGAATGTGTCACATAAAAACTGAAGCATGCCCACCTTCACTGACGCGCTTGTGCCTGCCATCACTGAAAAAAGGACGCGGTACCCACTCGAATGCGCCTATACGGACGAACTGCCCTGATTGCATATGCAGATCAGTGTGGTAGGGGCACGCAGGGAATGCGCCTGGGCGAGTGCAATTTGCGTTAACGAAGGTGCATGGTGCCGTGAATCACGACACCTGCTTCTGGTGTGACATAGATAGGAGTTGCGCTACGCACAGGGTAGTGGTTGGGGTAGCCCTTGCATTTGCGCTTTTCTTTGTATTCGCCGTTTTTCTTGATTTCGCGCTGCACTTTGCAGTTTCCATCCCAATACTCTTCTTTGTATTCATGGCCATGACGGCGTTTGCCATGTTCGCTTTCGTCCTTGTAGGGGTCAGCCATGGCGTACATGGGAACGGCTAGAAGCGAGGCGACAAATATTGAAAGAAGAGGCTTCTGCATGGGGACTCCTTTTGTACGTTGAACCGACAGACATGCGGATCTGACAGCAAGTTTTTTTTAACGCCAAGCGGAGCGCTGCGTTTACATAAAAAAGTGAGCCTTCGTGAGCAGCTGTAATTGCTGTTCACATGAAGTCCAGTTGCACGCAACACAATTGAAGGCAAATAAAAAAACTGCAGCGGTCTTTGTGACTGGGGAGGGCGAGTGCGTACCCATGCGAATTGCCAGTCGACAGTCAAGGAGCGATGGCTCGTGGGTTGTCCGCGCCGGAAATGGCATTGGGAAACCGCGGCGCGGCACGGGCAATCTATTTGACGGGTTTGTAGCTGTTGGTCAGGCTGGTGCTTTGCTGCTGACTTTCTTTTGCACGCTGCCAAGTCAAGCGCACATCGGTTTTCTCGGCGGTGCGATAGGGGAAGTTTTTGCCCAGCAGGCCGCCCAGGCTGGGCAGAACAGGCTGTCTTGGCGTAGAGAGATGTGCACTGCTCATATATCCTCCTACCACATGGGTCTGATTGACAGTAGTGTCCGGGGCAATGTGCTCCATGGTGCAACAATTTGTGGCTTGATGAGACGGCTTGTTTCCTGTGTGTGTTGTCAGGCGTTTTCGACTCATGTATGACAGACAAAGATGGCTTGCATTGCTTCTTCTTACACAAGATTCAAATGCTTGCGCAGCGCCATGCATTGTGTTGTTCTAAGGCCGCCAGTTGATCCAGGGCAGCACATACATCGGAGAGCTTGCCGGACAGTACGAAACGTGTGCCATCCATCTCTTCGTTGTGCTTGAGCATACGGACGCGCGCATTGCTGAGAGAGGCCGCACTGGGTAGGCAGGTGGCAAAGTAGAAAGCATCATTTGCCGCAGTGCCTGCGGACAATCTGTCAAGGGTGGGCAAGGGCATTGGCGTCAAGGTCACTGTCATGATCGGATTCCCTAGAGGAAAAAAACAGGCAACAAAGCTCCCTGCCGCGTGAGAAGCAGCATGTACGACAGGAAGAGGGAAGAGAAAAGGCTTAGAGCTGTAGTGAGTTGCGGATCAGCCCCACCGCCAAGCCTTCGATGGCAAAGTTTTCTTCTTTGCCAACCTGAATGACGGGGTAATCCGGGTTCTCTGGTACCAGTTCAATGCCGTTGGCGGTCTTGCGCAGCCGTTTGACAGTGACTTCATCGCCTAGGCGGGCGACCACGATTTGCCCGTTGCGGGCTTCATGCGTGGTTTTGACTGCCAGCAAATCGCCATCCAGGATGCCTGCATCGCGCATGGACATGCCGCGCACGCGCAGCAGATAGTCCGGCTTGGAGGGAAACATGCTGCTTTCTACGGCGAAGCTTTGGTCGATATGCTCTTGCGCCAAAATGGGCGAACCTGCTGCAACGCGGCCTACCAGAGGCAACAACATGGGTTGCATGGCGGGCATGGGCAGGTCAAAGTGCGTGCCGCGTGCTGCGTTGATGTGCTTGACGGCATCGCTGACCAGACGAATGCCGCGCGAAGTGCCACTGACCAGCTCCAGCACGCCTTTGCGAGCCAGGGCCTTGAGGTGTTCTTCGGCTGCATTGGCGGACTTGAAGCCCAGAGTGCGGGCAATTTCCGCGCGGGTGGGGGG
>JAEYRT010000253.1 GCA_023435325.1 Pseudomonadota bacterium
CTTCGGGATAGGGGTGGTAGGCGGCGCAGCCAAAAACCACGCCATCGTGCTCGATCACGGTGTAGCTGGAAATGTCGCGCTCGATTTCCGTGCGGTCGCGCTTGACCAGGGTGCCGTCATTTTCAAAGGGTTCAATCAGCTGGATGATGCCGCCCACGTCATCGACGGTGGCCTCGCGCAGTTCCTCCAGCTTTTCGTCGATGACCATGGTGCCGATGCCGTCGTGCACATAGATTTCCAGCAGCAAGGCGCCATCCACGGCAAAAGGCAGGATGTGGCTGCGTTCGACACCGTGCTCGCAGGCACGCACGCAATGCTGCAGATAAAAACCGGTATCGGTGGGCAGCTGCGGCGCAGGCAACTCTGCCAGCAGTTTGCGCGCCTGGGCCAGGGGCAGCTCGGTGTCGATGGGGTTGTCTTCGCCTTCGGGCTCTTGCGGACGGGTGCGCACGCCGGGCACTTCGGTCAGGAAGAGCAGCTTGTCGGCCTTCAGTTCGCTGGCCACGCGTGTGGCGACTTCTTCCATGCTCAGATTGAAGGCTTCGCCCGTGGGGGAAAAGCCGAAGGGCGAGAGCAGCACCATGGCTTCGGAGTCGAGCGCGCGGCGAATGCCTTCCACGTCCACCTTGCGCACCAGGCCGGAGTGCATGAAGTCAATGCCATTGACGATGCCCACGGGGCGTGCGGTCAGAAAATTGCCGGACATCACGCGCACGCGTGCGCCGGCCATGGGGGTGTTGGGCAAGCCCTGGCTGAACGCAGCCTCGATTTCATAACGCAGCTGGCCTGCGGCTTCTTGCGCGCAGTCCAGCGCGATGCTGTCGGTGATGCGCACGCCGTTGTAATAGGCAGGCTCCTGGCCCTTGAGGCGCAATTGCTCATTGACCTGGGGGCGAAAGCCGTGCACCAGCACAATTTTCACGCCCATGGCCTGGATCAGGGCCAAATCCTGCACGATGCCTTGCAGCTTGCCAGCGGCAATGGCTTCGCCCGTGATGCCCACGACAAAGGTCTGGTGTCGGAACTTGTGGATGTAAGGTGCGACAGACCGGAACCAGGGAACAAAGGTGAAATTGAAGACAGTGGACATGGGGAGCAGGCTGCAAAGGGAAAAAAGGCTTGCGATTCCTCCCGGAATGCAAGCCGTTGTGAAGTGTAGCGAGGTGCGCGTGTACTGCGCAGCGTTTTGTGTCGGTTTGCAGATCGTTTTCAGCGAAGGCGGGGCTGACGCGTTATGAGCGGTTCAGCCAGATGGTGATGCTGACGGCAAAGCCAATAATGCCTGCCAGCAAAAGCAAAGGGCTGCCATACAGAAGATAGGGCCCCGCTGTCTCCAGCAGTTTGGCAATGGTGTCATGGAGCGTGGCATTGCTGAACATCGCGAACTCCTTTCTGACTTCTGACAAGTCCGTCCGGGGAACGAGCAAGCTCAGCTTCAACATAGCAAGGAGTGCCAGGGTAGAGCGTCAGCCAACCACGACATCCGCCTACAGGTTTGTGCTGATTCGCTGGCGGTGGAGCGTGGACAGCGCTGGCACGGTGTGCGGATATTGGTGAAAAAAAGGAGCGTTCATGGCTGGTGTGTCAATGGTTTCAAAACCATTTGATTCATAAACCATTGACTGGTAAGCGTTAGAAGCTTTTAAAACAATAGCTTTATGCGGTTCGGATCGCCGGCGAATGACGGACGCAGCGGCTGTGGTTAATGGGGCGAAGCCGGCGAGCTTGGTGGCTGCAATGCGAGAATCCGGCTCAGCGGTCAGTCGTACCGCCCTTATTTCATGCCCCGTGGGGCTGCTGATTAAGCTGCCGAGCTGTCCGTCTCGGTGGTGGATTTTTGAAACGGAACATCCATGACTACATCTTTTGCCCGCCGCTTGGTCATCAAGCAGGCGTTGCTTGGCGTTGCCGCCATGGCCGCCTTGTCCACATTTTCCGCTGCCGCGTCGCAGCAAGTGCTGCGCGTCTCGGCCATCCCGGACGAAGCACCCACGGAGCTGCAGCGCAAGTTCAAACCGCTGGGTGAATATCTGTCCCAAGCCACCGGCATGAAGGTGCAGTTCACGCCCGTGAGTGACTATGCCGCCGTGGTGGAGTCGCTGGCCACCGGCAAGATCGATCTGGCCTGGCTGGGCGGCTTTACCTATGTGCAGGCCAAGATCCGCACACAGGGTACGGCCAACCCCATCGTGCAGCGTGCAGAAGACGCAGTCTTCACCTCGCGCTTTGTGACGGCGGACCCCGGGATCCAGACGCTGCAGGACCTCAAGGGCAAGACCTTTGCCTTTGGTTCGCCGTCGTCCACATCGGGCTCGCTCATGCCCCGCTACATCCTGCAGCAAGCTGGTTTGCATCCTGAAAAGGATTTCAAGAACGTGGCTTTCTCCGGTGCGCACGATGCCACCGTGGCCTTTGTCGCCGCAGGCAAGGCCGATGCCGGCGTGCTCAACGCTTCGGTATGGGACAAGCTGGTGGAAACCAAGAAGGTGGACCCCACCAAGGTGCGTGTGTTTGCCACCACCCCTAGCTACTATGACTACAACTGGACGGTGCGCGGCGATCTGGACCCCACTGTGGTGCAAAAGCTGACCGACGCTTTCCTGAAGCTGGACCCCGCCAACCCCGAGCACAAGCGCATCATGGATTTGCAGCGCGCCTCCAGGTTCATTCCTTCCAAGCCTGAGAACTACGCCGGCATCGAAGAGGCGGCCCGGGCTGCAGGCCTGCTGAAGTAAGCCGTAGCGGGTGGCCACTTCTGCACCTCGCCTGCCATTGCGCAGCAGGGGCAGGAGGCGGCCGCTGCTTCTCCGTCAAACCAATGGGCTGTCAGCGCTTGCCCGGCAAGCACCGACAGCTCTGGTTGGAATCGCGTCTGTATGAGTTTCACCTTACAAAGCCTGGGCCTGACGCACACCAACGGACATGTGGCGCTGGCAGATATCACGCTGTCCGCGTCGCAAGGCGAGAGTGTGGCCCTGATCGGGCCTTCCGGTGCAGGCAAGACCAGCTTGCTCCATGCCATTGGTACCGCGTTGCCACCCACGAGCGGCAGCCTCACGGTGCTGGGCCAGTCCGCATGGCGCAGCAGCGCCGCCCAGCGTGCCTTGCGCGCCCGCATTGGCACGGTGCACCAGGCCGTTCCCATTCCGCCGCGCCAGCGCGTGGTGACGGCGGTACTGGCGGGCAAGCTGGGGCAGTGGCCGGTGTGGAAGTCGCTGCTGTCCTTGCTCCACCCTCAGGACATGGCGGGTGCGCGCGCGGCGTTGGAGCGTGTGCACCTGGCGGACAAACTGTTTGCGCGCTGCGGCCAGCTTTCGGGCGGCCAGTTGCAGCGGGTGGGCATTGCCCGCGTGCTCTACCAGGAAGCACAGCTGATTCTGGCCGATGAGCCGGTGTCGGCCCTGGACCCCACACTGGCACTGGAAACCGTGCAATTGCTGGTGCAGGAAGCCAAGGCGCGCAATGCCACCTTGGTGGCCAGCTTGCATTCGGTGGAACTGGCACTGCGCTGCTTTGAACGGGTGGTGGGCATTCGCGAAGGGCGCATCGTGTTTGATGTGCCTGCAGCGCAGGTGAGTGCAGACCAGTTGCAGGCCCTGTATGCGGCGCAGACCCGGGTGGAAGCGCCTTCTTGCGCTGCAAAAGTGGTAGCTGCAGGGTTGGCCATGCCAGCCCATGGATGTCGATGATGGCGCAGGCATCCATGGTGGTGAAAGATCCGGCTGCCCGTCCTCGCCTGTGGGGCGCGGTGGTGGCGCTGGTGGCGCTGTGGCCGCTGTTTCAGGGAGCGGGTGTTCAGCCTGCGGCGTTGTTCGATGCCGAGAACCTGCGCGTCATCGGTGGTTTTTTGGTTCATTTCCTGCCGCCTGAAACGGGGGCTGAATTTGCCGCCTACCTCTGGCAGGCCACGCTGGAGACGCTGGCAATTGCCACCATTGGCCTGCTGCTGGCCTTTGTGCTGGCTGTGCCGCTGTCGTACTGGGCCACCAGTGCAGTGCGTGAACAGGCCCGCCAGAACCCCGTGGCACGGGCTGTGATGACGGTGCTGCGTGGCATTCCGGAGCTGGTCTGGGCCCTGGTGTTCGTGCGTGTGTTCGGACTGGGGCCAACGGCCGGCGTGCTGGCGCTGGGCCTGACCTACGGCGGCATGCTGGGCAAGGTGTATGCCGAAATTCTGGAAAGCGAAGACGGCAGCGCTGCCCGTGCCTTGCTGCGCACGGGCAGCCCGCGCGCACTGGCGCTGCTGTATGGCCTGCTGCCGCTGGCGTCCAAGGAGCTGGTGTCTTACACCGTCTACCGCTGGGAGTGCGCGATCCGTGCCTCGGTGGTGATGGGTTTTGTGGGGGCGGGAGGCCTGGGGCAGCTCATGGACCAGGCCATGAAGATGCTCAACGGTGGAGAGGCCAGCGCCATCCTGCTGGTATTTGTGGCCCTGGTGTTGCTGGCCGATGCCCTGTCCAACTGGCTGCGTAGCAGCCTGGAGGCACCGCCTGCCGCACGGCCTTCACCGTGGGGCGTACGCAGTGTAGGCGTGTTGCTGGCCATGGTGGCAGGCATTGGCGCCAGCTGGCAATTGCTGGGCATGGATTGGCTGGCCCTGTTCACGGGCGAGGCGGTATCCGCCATGGGGGATTTCGTCAGCGGCTTTTTCCCGCCGGATACCAGCCGTGCCTGGCTATGGGCAGTACTGGTTGGGGTGGGTGAAACGCTGGCGATTTCGGTCGTGGGTACCTTGCTTGCGGCGGTGGCTGCCTTGCTGCTGGCGTTGCCCAGGTTTCGCGCACCGTGGAATGTGGTGCTCAACCTGCTGCGTTCCGTGCCCGAACTGGTCTGGGCCACCCTCACGGCGCTGGCTGTGGGACTGGGGCCGTTCGCAGGAGTGTTGGCCTTGGCTTTGCATACCACCGGCGTCCTGGGGCGCCTGTATGCCGAGGCATTGGAAAATGCGCCCGCCAAACCAGCCGATGCCTTGCGCATGGCGGGCAGCCCCCGGGTGCTGGCATTTCTTTATGGCACTTTGCCGGGTGCTGCACCGCAGCTGCTGGCCTATACCCTTTACCGCTGGGAGATGAACATCCGCATGGCCGCCATTCTGGGTTTTGTGGGGGCGGGTGGACTGGGGCAGCTGCTGTATTTCAAGCTCTCGCTGTTTCACTATGCCGAGGCCAGCACGGTCATCATGGCCATGCTGCTGCTGTCCATGGCGGTGGACCAGGCCAGTGCGTGGCTGCGGCGGCGCATGCTTTAGCAGGGCCTGCGTTCCTCCAAGCTTTGTGGATGGAGCCTAGGGCCGTGCGCAAGTCGGGCCGTCTTCCGTGCGAGTGTTGCACTCGGCATCCCGTATGTGGGGAAGGAGCAGCTGCAGCAGGTCGGGCGTGACATGTTCGTCAATCTGGTGGCGCATGCCGATGAGGGTGTGCATGCGTGCACCGGCAATGGAGCGGGCCGTGGCAGCGCCACCACTGGGGTGGACGATGCGGTCCTTGTCGCCATGGATGACCAGGGTGGGCGCTTCAATGCGGTACAGCTGTGCGCTGCGATCGCCCGAGGCGATGATGGCCGTGACCTGCCGCTCATAGCCCTGCAGCGCCTGCTCGGGCTCGGTACGCTGCCAGGCCTGCGTCACATAGTTGCGCCAGGCGGCTTCAATGCCCGGCACCTTGGGGTCCCCGATATGGCGCATCATCTTCACGAAGCTGGTCTGCGCCTCCTCCAGGGTGGTGGCAGGTTTGCCAAACAACATGCGCAATATGGTCGAGCCTGCAGCCTGGCCCACACGCGGATTGCCGGTGGTCGAGAAAATCGAGGTGAGCGAACGCACTTTGTCAGGGTGCTGGGCTGCAAGGTTCTGCGCAATCATGCCGCCCATGGACATGCCCACCACGTGAGCGCTGGCGATGCCGAGGCCATCGAGCAATTGCGCCACATCGTCGGCCATGTCGCGGATCTGGTAGTGCCCTTGGGGCAGCCAGCGCAAGAACATGCGCCAGCGCGGAGGAGGGGTGTGCGGCAGGTGGCTGGAGCGCCCTATGTCCCGGTTGTCCAGCGTAATCACCCGCAGGCCTTCTTGCACCAGGCCTTCGATCAACGCCAGCGGCCAGGACACCAGTTGCAGTCCCAGACCTGCAATCAGCACGACGGCCGGGTGTTCGGGATGGCCATAGCTGCGATAGCACAAACGCAGGCCGTTGGGTAAATCCGCAAACTGGTCTGCGGCAGGGTCGGCCAGTGGCAGGGCATGTTTCAGAGGCTGGTGCATGGGCAAGAAGGATGAAAAACGGGCAGGGCAAGGCGGGCGCAAACCTGCGCAGGCGCACGCGATTATTGTGCGTTGTGCCGCATCGCCCCAAGCACTGCTGTCCAGAGCATGCAGAGGGTGCGGGTAGAAATCAAAAAACATAGCTTTTAATGCTTTCAAATACTTGATTTCAAAAATAAATGATGTTGAAAGCATTGCTGTACCAGCCTTGTTAGCTATCAGAAAAAAGCCTTGTCCATGCTCACCATGTGCTGCTGGCCGGGGACTTAAAATGATTTGTAATACAAATTATTTGAGTTGCAATGTAAAAATGACAATGCATAACCCTGCCCAGCGTGACGCAGCGGACGCACCGGTGGATGCGTCCGCTCCTTTTTTTGGCCACGTCCTGATGGGGGTGAGCCGTGCCTGGCGCAGCGTGCTTGAAGCGCGGCTGGCTGAGCTGGGCTTGACCGATGCCACCTGGGTGCCTCTGTTTCATTTGCATGCAGCGAAGGCACCGCTGACGCTGAAGCAATTGGCGCAAAGGGTGGGGCTGGACAGCTCGACGCTGGTGCGTGTGGTGGATTTGCTGGAAGCCCGAGGTCTGCTGCTGCGGCAAACCGACGCGCAGGACCGCCGCAGCAAGTCGTTGAGCCTTACGGCGGACGGATTGCTGGTGGTGGCGGACGTGCGCACCAAATTGCAGCAGGTGGAAAGCCAGCTGCTGGAAGGCATGGATACCGCAGCGGTTGCTGCGCTGTACGCGGGCATGCAGCAGCTGCATGCCCGGTTGGCCGCGATGCAAGCCGAGGACAAGGAGGGCGCATGAGCATCGCGGTTTCCGCACCTGAGGTCTGGTGGCAGCGCTGGGCCGGTGCCTTGGGCTTTCATGTGCCTCTGCTGGCGTTTGCGCTGCGCACGGGGATTGCGGCTTTTGCTGCGCTGGCTGTGGCCCAGGCATTGGGGCTGGAGCATCCGCATTGGGCGGCCATGTCGGCCTGGGCTTCCAGTCAGCCCACGCGCGAGCACTTGCTATCCCGCAGCGGCTACCGTTTGGGCGGCTCCGTGGTGGGCGTGGCCTATGCCGTGGTCCTGGTGTTGCTGGCGCAGGATGCCGTGTGGGTGCTGGCCCTGGGTTTGGC
>JAEYRT010000267.1 GCA_023435325.1 Pseudomonadota bacterium
GTGGTGAACTTGCGCCCGTTCACACGCCGAGCCCAGTCACCTGCGCTGAAAAAACGCATCATGTCGAATTCACCGGCTTTGAGTGCTTCGAGCTTGGCAGTGTTGTCCTGGTAAATCTTGACGGTGATGCGATCAAAGTTGGCCGTGCCACGGCGTACGGGCAAATCCCTGGCCCAGTAATGCTCGTCGCGCACATACGTGATGTCCTTGCCAAAGCGTACGGGGCCGATTCTGTAGGGCCCGCTGCCGATTGGAATATCCATCACCACTTCATTGAACGCTTTGCCAGCGCCCCACGCGCGACTGAAGATGGGCAAGCCTCCCACCGTCAAAGGCAGTTCGCGGTTCGGTGCCCTGAACTGAAACCGTACGGTGTGCTCGTCCAGCACCTCGCAGGTCTTGACCTCGGCCAGCAGGGTTTTGTAGCCGGGCGAGGTATGGGGGCCCATCAAGGTGTCGAAACTGTGCTTCACATCGTGTGCCAGCACAGGCTTGCCATCATGAAAGCGCGCTTCGGGGCGCAGATGAAAGGTGGCAGACAGGCCATCTTCGGCCACCACCACACCCTCGGCCAGCAAACCATAGCCCGTGGCAGTTTCGTCCATGCTGCCGGTGAGCAAGGTGTCAAACATCAGGCCTGACAGATAGGCGGGCGCCGAACCTTTGATGGTGAACGGGTTGTACTTGTCGAACGTGGATGTACGCAGATTGCTCACCAGCCGCAACTCACCGCCCTTGGGGGCTTGCGGGTTGACATAGCCAAAGTGAGAGAAGTCCTGCGCATATTTGGGCTGGCCCCATAAAGCATAGGCGTGAGCGGCCCAAGTCGGGGCAACCGTAGTGGCTCCTGCGAGCAAGAAACAAAACTTCCAAAAGCGCATGCGACAATTCTGCACCACAGCGGCCTGCCGCCCTGATGTTTTTTGCCTGAAGCAAAAGCTGCGGCCGGCCTTCACTGCATTTCCTCAAGGAGAAGAACAATGGGTTTTCTGACCGGCAAAAAACTGCTGATCACTGGTGTGCTGTCCAACCGCTCCATCGCCTACGGCATTGCCAAGGCCTGCCATGAGCAAGGCGCCGAACTGGCATTCAGCTACGTGGGCGAACGCTTCAAGGACCGCATCACCGAATTCGCTGCCGAATTCGACTCCAAGCTGGTGTTTGACTGCGATGTGGGTGACGATGCGCAAATCGAGCAGCTGTTTGCCGACCTGGGCGCAGCCTGGGGCAAGTTTGACGGTTTCGTGCATTCCATCGGCTTTGCTCCCCGCGAAGCAATTGCCGGCAACTTCCTGGACGGCCTGTCGCGCGAATCCTTCAAGATCGCGCACGACATCAGCGCCTACAGCTTCCCCGCCATGGCTAAGGCAGCCCTGCCCTACCTGAACGACAAATCGTCACTGCTGACGCTGTCGTACCTCGGCGCGCTGCGTTCCATCCCCAACTACAACACCATGGGTCTGGCGAAAGCTTCGCTGGAAGCCTCCGTGCGCTACCTGGCCGAGGCCGTGGGCCGCACCGAAGATGGCCGCGCCATTCGCGCCAACGGCATTTCTGCCGGCCCCATCAAGACCCTGGCTGCTTCGGGCATCAAGGACTTCGGCAAGCTGCTGGGCCGCGTGGCCGACGCCGCCCCTCTGCGCCGCAACGTGACCATTGAAGATGTGGGCAATGTGGCTGCCTTCCTGCTGTCCGACCTGGCTTCGGGCGTGACCGCCGAAATCACCTATGTGGACGGTGGCTTTAGCCAGACCGCAGGCCTGAGCGCTGATCAGGTTTAAACGGTACCCAGCCTGTCCAACCAGCCCTGCATGCGAAAGCTGCAGGGCTTTTTTCTTGTCTGCAGACGCAAGCCAAAGTCCCAGCCTGCTTTCGGCATGAGATGGCTTCACCATCAAATCAAATAAGAATTATTATCATCTACTGATATATTGGGCTTTCCGCTGACACCCGTCAGTTCCTGCATCCCTCACGCTGCTGCGTAAAGCATTTTTTGGCGTATGCATAAAGATTCCACCCGTCCTTCCTCTCACGGCTTTCGTCCCCCCGGTATGAGACACAGCTTCCGGTTGTGGATCGGGCTGCTCATTTCCATGGGTGGGATCTGGGCGCTGTGCAGTCAGTTCTGGGCCTATGCACAGCAGCAACCTGTTGTGCTGCAGGCCTTGGGAGGGGGCATGGTCGCAGCATTGGCCACTGCGTTGGGCACCTTGCCCGTCCTGCTTTCGCAAGGCATGAGCGAACGCACTCAGGACACGCTGTTCGGCTTTGGTGCAGGCGTGATGCTTGCTGCCTGCGCTTTTTCGCTGATCCTGCCTGGCATGGACCAAGTCCGGGCCCAGGGACTGTTTGGAGGTTCGGATGGTGCTGCAGCCAGTGTGATCGGCGTGGCTATCCTGATAGGCGCCGCCTGCATGCTGCTGCTGGATCGACTGTTGCCCCACGAACATTTCATCAAAGGCCGCGAAGGCCTGGACGTGGATGCTGCGCGCAAGATGCAGCGCACCTGGCTGTTCGTGTTTGCGATTGCGCTGCACAACGTGCCGGAAGGGCTGGCCATTGGCGTGGGATATGCCAGTGGCGGCATGGCGGGCAATGCCCTGGCTACAGGGATTGCCATCCAGGACGTTCCTGAAGGGCTGGTCGTGTCTGTCGCGCTGCTTGCCACGGGCTACAGCCGCAAAGTGGCAGTGCTGCTGGGCATGCTCAGTGGTCTGGTGGAGCCCCTGGGCGCAGTGCTGGGAGCGATGGTGGTCAGCACTTCTTTGAGCGTACTGCCATGGGGGCTGGGTTTTGCAGCAGGGGCCATGCTGTTTGTGATCAGCCATGAAATCATCCCCGAATCCCATCGCAAAGGGCATGAAACCTATGCCACGGGCGGTCTGATGCTGGGTTTTGTGCTGATGATGATCATGGACACCGCGCTGGGCTGATTCCGCCTGAAGAGCTTGCCCTACATCGTGTGAGGCCAGAGGTTTCTAAGGTGTCAAAAGGCTGCGCTTGAGCAGCCCCTTGCACATGAAGCACTTGAAGCTCTTGAAAGGAAGCCCCATGCGTACACCCTATGTTTTAGCTGGCCTGGTCGCCCTGGGTCTGGCTGCGTGTTCCAGCACCGCCCCCACTGACAAACCCCATGCCACCGCCCATTTGCAACCCATTGGAGACAGCAAGGTGACCGGCAAAGCCAAGTTTGCCCAGCACAAGGAGGGCCAGATGTACATCTCTGCCGTCGTGCACGGGCTAAAACCCAATGCAGAGCATGGTTTTCACATCCACGAAAACGGCAGCTGCCAGGACAGCGGCAATGCTGCAGGCGGGCACTTCAACCCTGTTCAATCGCCCCATGGCAAATATGACCAGCCCCTGCACCACGCGGGCGACTTGCCCAGCCTGAAAGCCGACGCCAACGGAGTTGCCACAGTGAACGTACTGGTGCCAGGTCTTTCCTTGCAGCAAGGCAATACCAACGTGGTCAACCGTGCCTTGATCGTGCACGCCCAGCCTGACGACTACACCAGCCAGCCCAGCGGAAATGCGGGTGCACGCATTGCCTGCGGCATTATCCAGTTGCGCTGAACTGCACCCCCAGCTCTCCTGAAGGAGCGCGTGAACCCGAACATTTCGCGACAAACCTCAGGAAAAAAGTAACACAAAAGCACCTGCACGCTATGCTTGTCACCCGTACCGTGCAGGAGGCAACATGTTGCAAGATCCCGATACATCTCTTCCTCACTTCATAGGAGACGCCATTTACCGGCAATTTTTTGAAGGCTCCAGGGATGAGATGTACCTGCACGATCGACATGGGCGGTTGATTGCCGTGAACCAGGCTGCTTGCAGCAATCTGGGTTATTGCTGCCAGGAATTGGTGGGCATGCACCTTGGCGAACTCTCTGCCGAGCTTCCTCCCGACCAATTGGCCAGTTTCTGGAACAAGCAGCTACCGGGACAGCATGTGGTCGTCAGCAACCGCCACCGCCGCAAGGATGGCAGTTCCTACCCGCTGGACGTGCACCTCACCTGCCAGTCCTTTCAGGACCACACCTATTTTTTGGCTGTAGGCCGCCCTACGGAAGATTTTCAGCGTCAGGCCGAGAAAATCCTGCAACTGAACACCCAATTGCAAGCGCTGGTGGAGGAGCGCACCAAGCTTTGGCGTGAAAGCTCCCATCTGCTCAACGCCGTGATGGAGCAAACCCCAGACATCATTTTCATTAAAGACTGCCAAGGGCGTTACCAATATGCCAACGGCGCCCTGGCCCGGCAGCTGGGCATGGCCGTGGAGGACATTCTGGGACGTACCGATTTTGACCTCTACCCTTTCCAGCAAGCACGTCTGCATCACAGTACCGATCTGGAAGTGCTGCGATGCAACGCCGTCCGCACCTACGAAGACCGCATGGACATGCAGCAGCGCCAGGATGGCAAGCACAGCTATGCCAACACCATGAAGACGCCCTACAAGGATGAGACAGGCACAGTGATTGGCATTCTGGGCATTTCGCGCGATGTCAGCGATGTACGCCATGCGCAAAACGAAGTGGCACACAACTACGAAATGCTGCGCCAGGCAGAGCGCATTGCCAAAGTCGGCAGCTGGACCCTCAATCTGCACACCAATACGTTCACCAGCTCCGAAATGCTCTGCCAAATGAATGGCCTGAAGCCGGGGGATCCACCGCTCACCCCTGAGAGCCTGGCCTGCATGATCCCTGCGGAGCAACATGCACGCTTAAGTGCGGCGATTCAGCGTTGCGTCCGGGAAGGCATCTCCTACACCGTCGATGTCGAGCACAAACGGCCTGAAGGCGGCAGTTTTCCGGCACGCATCCGCGGACAGGCCTACCGTGACAGCGATGGAAAAATCACCATGCTGCATGGCACGCTGCAAGACCTGAGCGAATTGGTCGAAGCCGATCTGCGGCTGCAGACCCTGGCTGACAACCTGCCCAATGGCGCCATCTTTCGCTGTGAACAAACCAAGGAAGACAAGCTTTTCCTACGTTATGTGAGTGCGGGCATCCAGCAACTGGTGGGTGTCAACGCCGACCTGTTCATCCACGACCAAAAAGCATTCACCGCAATGCTGCATGCAGAAGATGTGCAGGCTTTCTTCGAGTGCCTGCAGATCAGCCAGCACCAGGGCACGGCCTTTGATCTGGTCAGCCGCGTGCGCCATGCGGAGGGCCATTACCGCTGGCTGCGCGCACGTGCCGTGCCTCGAAGCTTCCACCATGGCACGGTATGGGAAGGCATTTTGCTGGATGTCACCACGGAATACGAAGCACAGCAAAGCCTGCGACTGGCCAAAGAAACAGCGGAAGCAGCCGAGAAGGCCAAATCGGAATTCCTGGCCACGATGAGCCACGAAATTCGTACGCCCATGAATACGGTCATCGGCATGACGCAACTGCTGCAGCAAACGGCCCTATCTGCGACGCAACGCAACTACCTTGACAAGATCAACCTGTCAGCCAATGCCTTGCTCAAAATCATCAACGACACCCTGGATTTCTCCAAATTGGAAGCGGAGATGCTGCACATCGACCCCGTGGATTTCCAGCTGGATGCCTTGCTGGAATCGGTCGCCACCGTCACCGGACTGCAGGCCGAGCAAAAAGGGGGGGAAATCGTCTACAGCATTGCGCCCGACGTGCCACGTCATCTGCATGGTGATGTCCAGCGTTTGAGCCAGATTCTGACCAATCTGGTGAGCAATGCCGTCAAATTCACGGATCACGGGGAAATCGTCATCAGCATGCAGGTGCAAGCCCCAAACCGGGAGGCAAGCCCGCGCGACTGCCGCTTGCATGTGAGCGTGCGCGATACCGGCATTGGCATCCATCCGGAACACATGGCCTTGCTGTTCCAGCCCTTTACCCAGGCTGAAGCGCATATCAGCCGCCGCTTTGGCGGTACAGGATTGGGCCTGTCCATCGCCCACAAACTGGTCCACCTGATGGGGGGCGAAATCCAGGTCGACAGCGAACCGGGGCGCGGCAGCACCTTCAGCTTTCATGTGCAGTTGCAGGCGCAGAACCACCAAGTGTCGCCCAAAAACCTGCTGACACCCGGCCAGCGGGTGCTGGTGGTGGACGACAACCAGATGGCGCGCGAGATTCTGTCGAGCATGGTGAGCGGCTTTGGCCTGGAATGCACCATGGCCAGCAATGGCAGGGATGCCTTGCAGGAACTGCATGCAGCCAACCACATTCACCAGCCTTACCAGCTGGTGCTCATGGACTGGCAGATGCCAGGCATGGACGGCTTGGCGCTCGCCGAGCACATCCGCAGCGACCAGTCCTTGTCCACCACCCCAGCCATGCTGATGGTGTCCGCACTCAGTCGTGACGAAGTGGCGGAACGCGTGGCACAGCTGCAGCTGCAGGGGCTGCTGATCAAACCCATCACGGAATCCACGCTGTTCAACGCCATGCAAGACGCATTGCAACTGGACAGCAAAGACGGGCTGCACATCCGCCAGGTCTCGCCCGGCACTCGTCTGCAGACACCGGAGATCATGGCCGGACGGCGTATCTTGGTGGTGGATGACAACGCCTTGAACCGTGAAGTGGCGCAAGACTTGCTAAAACTGGCAGGCGTTGAAGTCACCACCGCCAGCAGCGGCCCACAGGCCTTGAGCATCATGGCGCAAAAGCCTTTCGATGCCGTTTTGCTGGATGTACAAATGCCGGTCATGGATGGTCTGGAAGTGGCCCGGCACATCCGCCAGAACCCCCAATGGAAGGAATTGCCCGTGTGGGCGCTGACCGCGCAAGCCCGGCTCGAAGAGCGGCATGCCATTTTGCAAAGCGGCATGCATGGTCACTTGACCAAACCCATCAACGCGCAGGTGCTCTACAGCACATTGACACAGGCCTTCTCGCAAACGCCGCGCCATGCATCTGCCGCACCTGTATCTGTCATGTACCCGCCGCAGACATCGGGGATTGCACAGATCTTGGA
>JAEYRT010000266.1 GCA_023435325.1 Pseudomonadota bacterium
CTGTTGCAGCCGCGTCAGCCAGGTGTTCATGGTGTTTCTCGCAATGGGCTGGCGTCCTCGTCCTGCGCCACCAGATACACGGGGCGTTGCTTCACCTCGTCATAGATGCGCCCGATGTACTCGCCCAGAATGCCAATCGACATCAGTTGCTCACCTGAAAACAGCATGATGCCCGCGGCCAGCGTAGGCCAGCCGTCCAGGTCTGCACCGAACAGCAAGGTGTCCAGCGTGATCCACAGCCCGTAAGCCAGCGCCAGCAAAGCCACTGCGCCCCCAATCACGCTCCACACCCGCAAAGGCAGTGTGGTGAAAGAGGTCAGGCCCAGCAAGGCCAGAGAGCCCAGACGCTTGAGATTGAAACTGGACTGTCCGGCCGCACGATCCTTGGGTACAAACGGCAAAGCCGCCGTCTTGAAGCCCACCCAGGCGTACAGGCCTTTCATGAAGCGGTTGCGCTCGGGCAGGGCTTTCAGCGCATCCACCACCTTGCGATCCATCCAGCGGAAGTCGCCAGCATGGGGCGGCACTTTGACGCCACCGCCAGAATTCACGATCTTGTAGAAAACGTCCGTGCCCAGGCGCTTGGCCCCGCTTTCCGCTGCACGATCGGCAATCACGCCATAGACCATCTCATAGCCGCTTTGCCACAGGCCGTGCATCTCCGGCAGCATCTCCAAGGGGTGCTGGAAGTCCGCATCAATGAGCAGCACCGCATTGCCACGGGCATGGTCAATTCCTGCGGACAGAGCGGCCTCCTTGCCGTAATTGCGCGACAGCGCCAGATAGCGCACAGGCAAGCCTTGCTCCACCAAATGCATGGCCACGTCGTGCGTGCCATCCCGGCTGCCATCGTTGACCACAATGATCTCGAAATCGCTGGTCAGTGCCTGCACAGCAGACATCAACGCATGGATGAACTGCTCCAGATTTTCTTGTTCGTTATAGGCAGGCACCACACAGCTGAGTTGCAACGCCAAACGCGGCAATTTGGCTTGCGGCGCTGCTGGCATATAGGCCGCATAGGCGTCCGATGCTTGATTCATAGTCATATTTTCGACCACCCTCTTAACGTGTGCAGGTTGCAGGCAAATACACACGCCAGTGCAGCTTCAAAGGCGCCAGTTCGGGCAGACGCGGCCAAGCGATTTCAGACACGCCTTCATGCTGCACCAACCCGCCTCCAGGCAGCACATCCGCCAGAGGCTGTGGGGGCTGCGCAGGTGCCTCACTCGATTTTTCCTGCCATACCCACAACGCCCCACGAGCGCGCAACCGCTGTGCATCCACCCACGGAGAAAAACGTGCGTCTCCGTTGATCAATACAGATGGCCGGGTCTGACCGTGAGCGGATATCAGCCCTGCCAGCCAGTAATCTCCTGCCACCACATCCAGGGGGCAATCTGTATGCGCCCGCCACACCTGTTCGGCCTGCTGTGCAATCGCAGCAGCTGGCCAGTCGACACGGGCAGCGCGCTTGCGCAGTTGCGCCCCCCACGTCATATACACCAGCATGAAAATGGTGACGAGCACCAGCCAGATGGCCGTTCCTCGCAGCAGTTTTGGCTGCATGGGCGCCAGACGCGCATCAGGCAGGAGTGCCACCACCAGCAGGCCACTGAAGGCCCACATCGGCGAGCCCCACATATCACGCAAGCGCAGCCCCAGCGTTGTTCCCAGCAAAACCACGATCAGGCACGGGGCCAGGGTCAGCGCCAGAAGCAAGCTGGGATGGGGTGTCTGCCAGCGTGATGCCCGCACAGTGCCTGCGCTTTGTCCGGTGGAAGGTCCTCGTGTGCGCCACCACGCCACGCACAACACGATCAACAAAGGCAGATGCGCACCCAGTTGTGTCGCGGGGAATGCCAGTGCTTCCAGGCGTGGATTACCGCCTTGCGCCAGGGAGCGCTCACTCGCGTAGGCGAAGGGCAGCCATGCAGATTCCTGCAGCCACCATCCATGCGGGGCGAAGATGGCCACCATCAGTGCTACAGCCAACCATGGCCCTGGTGTCAACAGCAAATTGCGGTATCGCCTGCTTGCCAGCACATACAGGCCAAAGGTCAGCAAGATGACGGCAACGGAATACTTGGTCAGCATGCCCAAACCGGCCAGCACGCCCATCGCTATCCATTGGCGCAGCTTGCCATCCTGCAGTGCCGCCACGAAGCAATAACCCAGCGCTGCCCAGATAGGCATCTGGGCAATGTTGTGGTTGAACTCAATGGCAGGGAAGTTGTAGTAGGCCACCCCCATGGTCAGCACCGTGCCCAGCAAGGCGCGCTGCGGGTCCAGCAGACGCCGTCCTGTCTGCCACACCATATACAGCGTCAAGGCAATACACAGTTGGCTCAGCAGATAAGGGCCGAATTTGCCAAACAGTACGTAAAACACATTCAGCACGATCGGCGCCAGAGGCGGGTGTTTGTAATAACCCCATTGCCATTCCTTGCCCCAGGAAAGGCTTTCGGCCACATCCAATGCAAAGCTTTGGCCGAGCCATGCTGGCAACAACGTCCAGGCCAGCAGATAAACAAGGGTAAACGCGAAAATGCGCTGAACGGGCAGGGCCCTGGCAGTGGGGAGAGTGGTTGGATCAGACATGGGACTACTGACGTGTCGTGGAGCTCAGCGCACCATGCCGGAGCCTGAACGCCGAGGAGAGCGCCTGCAGGAGGCCTCCAGTGATTGCCTTTTCAAATGGTGCAGCAGCTTACACCAGCAGCCCCACTGCGCCCGAGAAGCTCACAAACGCCAGCGTCGTGCTCACAAGAATAATGCGTGCCACACGCCCCCCATGGGCACCAAAGCGTTCGGTGAGCAGCGACACATTGCTGGCACTTGGCAAGGCAGCCACCAGCACCAGCGTCGCCACCGTGAGCGGCGATAGCGCCAAGCCCATGGCGATAGCTCCCTGGCATGCCAGCCACATCAATGCAGGATGCGCCAGCAGTTTGGCCAGCGCAATCGGCACATAGTGGCGGGGCGCCACATATTCGCTTTGGTTCATTTGCGAGCGGGCCAGCACGGCACCGATGGTGAACAGCGCCACCGGCGAGGCAGCGCCGGCGAGCATGGAGACGGTCTTGTCGATCGGGCCGGGCAACTCGAATGCCCAGGCCGAAGCCACGGCACCCAACACAATCGACCAAGGCATGGGGTTGGTCAGCATGCCCTTGAGCGCATTGCGCAGTGCCTGTGCTGCTCCTGCCTCGCCTTGCCCCAACCGTGACAGCGCGATGCACAGCGAGGTGGTGACCACCATATCGATGGTCATGGTCAGAATCACGGGGCCCGCACTCAACTCGCCCAGCAATGCCACCAACAGTGGTACGCCCATGAAGCCGGAATTGGGAAAAGCCGCCACCAAAGCGCCGAATGCCGCGTCATTCCAGCCCCAGCGTTTGAACGTCCACGCCATGGTGCCTGCCACCATCGCCAAGCCACATATCAAATACACCCCCGCGGCCACAGGATCAAGCAGCTGCGCAATCGGTGTCTGTGCGCCAAAGCGATAGAGCATGCACGGCAACGCAAAGTACAAGACGAAGGTGTTGAGTCCCGGAATGGCTGCCAATGGCAGCACACCCCGGCGTGTGGCAACAAAGCCGAAAAGCACCAGGGCAAAGAATGGGAAGGTGACAGCAAGAATGGACAGCACGAGGCGCGATTGTGTCAGCCTTGTCGCTGCACAGGCTGACGGGAGTTTCGCGCAAGCGACAGTTGTGGCCTGCGGCAAACTCGCCAAGGACACGGACATGCACCGTGACACAGACAGCGCGCAGATGGCTTGCGTATGATTGCCCTGCGCCTGACCTCTCAGGCGCTTGTTTTTCTCTGTATCGCACGCACGCCATGTCCGCAGGTTTGAATCTCGCCCAACTCCAAGCTGTCCACTACACCGAAGGCCCCTGCCTGGTGCTGGCAGGGGCAGGTTCGGGCAAAACCCGCGTGATCACGCACAAGATTGCCCGCCTGATCGAAACCGGGCTTGCCCCCAAGCGCATTGCCGCCATCACCTTCACCAACAAGGCCGCCGCTGAAATGCGCGAGCGTGCTTCAGGCCTGATCGGCCGTGCGGCCAAGGACGTGATGATCTGCACCTTCCACTCGCTGGGGGTACGCATGGTGCGTGAGGATGGGCATGTGCTGGGGCTCAAACCCAACTTCAGCATCCTGGATGCCGACGATGTGACGGGCATCCTGAAAGAC
>JAEYRT010000295.1 GCA_023435325.1 Pseudomonadota bacterium
GGCCACCAATGATGGCGCTGGCCATATTGCCGCCACCGATAAAGGCAATGCGGGAAGAGGGAGCTTGGCTCATGACGGTGCTTTCTGAAATAAGAGCATTTGACGCTTGTGTAAATTGATTTTCAAAGTGTTTTTGTTTTGAAAAGTCCTGCTATCAAGCGCTTGCAGCTCTCTTTTATGTAGTTTGCTTTATGGCGCCGTGGTCTGGCGCACGGCGCGCTCCCAGCGTGCCATCAGTTCATCGGCGCGGGACTTGTCCATGGTGGGCACAAAACGGCGTTCGGCTTTCCACAGGGATGACAGCTCTTGCGTGCTCTGGTACACGCCCGACGATAAACCCGCCAGATAGGCAGCGCCCAGGGCCGTGGTTTCCACGCAGGCAGGGCGCACGACCGGAATGCCCAGCAGATCGGCCTGGAACTGCATCAGCAAATTGTTCACGCAGGCGCCGCCGTCCACGCGCAACTCGCTCACGGCTGCGCCGCCGTTGGCCACGGCATCGCGGCTCATGGCCAGCAGCAGGGCAGCGCTCTGGTAGGCGATGGATTCCAGCGCTGCACGGGCAATGTGCGCCAGCGTGGTGCCGCGTGTCAGGCCGGTGATGGAGCCACGCGCATCGGGTTCCCAGTACGGTGCGCCGAGGCCCGTGAACGCAGGCACCAGCATCACGCCACCGGAATCGGGCACGCTTTCGGCCAATTGCTGGACCTGGCCGCTGTGCTCGATCGCCTGCAGGCCATCGCGCAGCCACTGCACCACCGCACCGCCGACGAACACGCTGCCTTCCAGGGCAAATTGCGGCGTGGTGCTGGCTTGCGCCGCGCTGGTGGTGAGCAGGCCGTTGGCCGAAGTCTGGAACTGACTGCCGGTGTGCATCAGCATGAAGCAGCCTGTGCCATAGGTGTTCTTGGCCATGCCTGCCTCAAAGCAGGCCTGACCGAACAGCGCGCTTTGCTGGTCGCCCGCCACGCCGCCGATGTTGATGCTGCCGCCCAGCACGTCTTCGGCCGTCTGGCCAAAGTCGGCGGCGGAGGGCAGCACTTCGGGCATGAGGCTGGCTGGGATGTCCAGCAGGGCCAGCAGGTCGGCATCCCATTGGTTGGTGTGCACGTTGAACAGCATGGTGCGGCTGGCGTTGGACACATCGGTCACATGGCGCTTGCCGCCGGTGAGCTGCCAGATCAGCCAGCTGTCCACGGTGCCAAAGGCCAGCTCGCCCGCTGCCGCAGCCTGGCGTGCGCCGACGACGTTGTCCAGCAGCCATTTGAGCTTGGTGCCCGAGAAGTAGGCATCAATGCGCAGCCCGGTCTTTTGCAGGATGGTGTCGCTGTGGCCGGCTTCGCGCAGCTGCTGGCAGGTGGGCTCGGCGCGGCGGTCCTGCCAGACGATGCCATGGTGAATCGGCACGCCGGTCTTGCGGTTCCAGACAATCGTGGTTTCGCGCTGGTTGGTGATGCCCACGCTGCGGATGTCGCTGGCCTTGAGGCCTGCCTTGGCCAGCGCTTCCTTGGCGGTGGTCAGCTGGGTGCGCCAGATTTCGCGCGGGTCATGCTCGACCCAGCCCGGACGCGGGTAGATCTGGGGCAGCTCCTGCTGGGCTGAGGCCACCAGACGGCCTTGTGCATCAAAAACAATGGAGCGGGAGCTGGAAGTGCCTTGGTCCAAGGCGAGCAAGTAGGTGGTCATATGCGTAGTGGTCCGTTACAGGGTCAAGACAAAGCGCGCAGCTTGCGACTGTTCCTGCCAACCTTGCTGGGCGTAAAAGCTGCGCAGGTAGGAATCTCGGTCCCGATTGTTGACCAGCCAGATGCGGCTGCAGCCCTTCTCGTGCGCCGCATCGACAGCTTGTTGCAGCAACTGGCTGCCCACCCCCATGCCGCGTGCGTCGGCGTGCATGAACAGCTCGCTCACATACGCATCCCAGCCCTGCAGGATGGCCGTAGGCAGCCAGTGGGTGGCGCAATAGCCCAGCACGCGGCCTTGGGCATCACAGGCCACCAGCTGAAGCTGCCGCTCCGATGGCACCAGCAGCGGTGCAAGATTGGCGGCATGTGTCTGAGGGCTGCCGCGTTCAAAGCTGTCAAACCAGCCCACGCTGTGCAAGACCTGTGCGATGCCTTGGGCATCGGCAGGCTGGGCCGGGCGAATCGTGAGGGCGCCCGTCATGCCGCCACCACGCATTGCACCTCGGCTTCTTCGAGCAGGCGGTCAAAGGGTTTGGGCGGCGGTGCATCGGTGAACAGGCGGTCGATCTGGCGCAAGCTGGCCAGCTCCACCATGGCCTGGCGATGGAATTTGCTGTGGTCGGCGGCCAGCCAGACCTCGCGCGACTGCTGGATGATGGTCTGCGCCACTTTCACCTCACGCAGGTCATAGTCGCGCAGCGTGCCGTCGATCTCGATGGCCGAGATGCCGATCAGGGCAATGTCCACCTTGAACTGGCGCATGAAGTCCACAGCGGCTTCGCCGATGATGCCGCGGTCGCGCGTGCGCACCACGCCACCCGCCACAATCACTTCGCACTCGGCATTGCTGCTCAGGATGGCGGCCACATTCAAATTGTTGGTGATCACGCGCAGGCCGCGGTGGTGCAGCAGGGCCTTGGCCACGGCTTCGGTGGTCGTGCCGATATTCAGAATCAGCGAGCAGCCATTGGGCACGGCTTGTGCAATCGCCTTGGCGATGCGCGCCTTGCCATCGGCATTCAGTGTTTCGCGGCGGGTGTGGGCCAGATTCTCCACAGTGGCGCTGGGCACGCGCACTCCGCCATGAAAACGCACCAGCAGACCAGCTGCCGCCAGTTTCTGCACATCACGGCGCACGGTTTGTAATGTGACGCCCAGCGTTTCCGCCAACTGCTCCACGGTGGCGGATTGCTGGTTGCGCACTTCTTCCAGCAATTGCAGCTGGCGGGGGTTGTTGTTACTGATCACGTGACAGAACGAAAGGTCAAAGAGGAGATCGTAAAACCGAAACTAAAACAACGGAAATCGAAAAAAATAAATCATAAACGAACGAAAAGAGTGACAATACGTCGTATGAGCCAACAGACTGCTCATAAAAGTTGACAGTATCCGTGCGTGGCTGACGCATGGACTGTCGTCTTTTTGATTACTCTCAGCCACCTTGCCAAGTTTTGCAGCGCTATGACCATTGCCTCTACGCCCCTGACCACCGACCGTGCCGAGTTGCTGGCACGCTTGGCTCTGTCGGAAACCTATGACCTGCTGATTATTGGCGGCGGCGCCACCGGTTTGGGAACCGCGGTGGACGCTGCGGCGCGTGGCTTTAAAGTGTGCCTGCTGGAGTCGCACGACTTTGCCAAGGGCACCTCGTCGCGTGCGACCAAGCTGGTGCATGGTGGCGTGCGCTATCTGGCGCAGGGCAATGTCTCGCTGGTGCGCGAAGCGCTGCACGAGCGAACCACTTTGCTCAATAACGCGCCGCATCTGGCCCAGCCCCTGCCTTTCGTGATGCCGTCCTACCGTCTGCTCGATACGCCTTTTTATGGCGCGGGCCTGAAGATGTATGACGCGCTGGCAGGCAAGGACGGCCTGGGTCGTACCGAATTTCTGAGCAAGGACAAAACCCTGCGCCTGCTGCCCACGGTGCGAACCGACAGCCTCAAGGGTGGGGTGAAGTACTGGGACGGCCAGTTTGACGATGCCCGTCTGGCGCTGGCGCTGGCCCGCACGGCCGCGTCCAAGGGTGCGCTGCTGGTGAATTACTGCCCCGCCAAGGAATTGCTGCATGAAGGCGGCAAGGTGGTGGGTGCGGTCTGCGAAGATGCAGAAACCGGAGCCCGCTACACCGTGCGTGCCCAGTGTGTGGTCAATGCCACGGGCCCCTGGGTGGATGGGTTCCGCCAGCAGGACGCGGAATTGCTGGGCAAGCCTGTCAAGCCCATGGTCGCGCCCAGCCAGGGCGTGCACGTTGTGGTGGACCGCGAGTTCCTGCCGACCGACCACGCGCTGCTGGTGCCCAAGACGGCCGATGGCCGCGTGCTGTTTGCCGTGCCATGGCTGGGCAAGGTCATCCTTGGCACGACCGACACCCCGCGCCATGACTTGGCGCGTGAGCCTCTGGCGTTCGAGCACGAGATCGAATTCATCCTCAAGGAAGCCGGTAACTACCTGTGCCGTCGCCCCACACGTGCCGATGTGCGCAGCATCTGGGTGGGCATGCGCCCGCTGGTCAAGCCGCAGGATGATGACGGTGAGAACACCAAGAAGATCAGCCGCGAACACACGGTGATGACCAGCAAGTCAGGCTTGGTTACAGTGACTGGGGGCAAGTGGACCACCTACCGGGCCATGGCCGAGGACGTGCTCAACGAGTGCTTTGAGCAAAAGCTGTTGTCTGTGCGTGAAGGCGGCGTCACCGTGAAGATGCCTTTGGTGGGTGCGCCCAAGCCTGATCAGGTCAAGCACCGCATGAATGCGGCGCAAGGCGAGCACATCTACGGCACCGAGTCTGCCGCCGTGCGCAGTCTGCCCGGGAGCGACAAGGTGCTGGCAGAAGGGCTGACCGAGGCCATGGTGCGCTTTGCGGTGCGCTACGAATACGCCCGCACCGTGGAAGACGTGCTGGCACGCCGCAGCCGCCTGCTGTTCCTGGATGCCCGCCTGGCTGCCAGCGTCGCGCCACGTGTGGCGGACATCGTGGCTCAGGAACTGCCTGGCGGAGATCCGCGTCTGGCCGATTTCCTGGCACTGGCACAGCAATACCTGTTGGCACCCAAAGCCTGAGGTTGAAAAAGTAGAGCTGCTAAGGCTTATGTATGTTGCATTTCAGATAATAAGTTGTCTGAAAACAAGACATGGCGCACGCAAGCAGCTATGATTTTCGTGAATAGTGACCGTGCTGCTGCAATTCCTGGGATTGCAGTGGTTTTCACTCTCTAAGCAGTTGACGCGCAAGGAAATTCTTGCGATAATTGCCTGCTTCACGTGTGAAAGCGTGAAACTTTCTGCCCAGCGGGAAGCCTTTTGGAATGGTCTAGAAGGTGGACGACGGGCCCAAGACTGACCGGCTGCTTGTTCGGCCCTTGAGAAGTTCTCTGGGGCTGTCCGGGTCTGCTGGAGCAAGTTGGGAATATTGAAATGATCCAAACAGAATCTCGTTTAGAGGTTGCCGATAACACGGGCGCGAAGTCTGTTCAGTGCATTAAGGTGCTGGGCGGTTCTCATCGTCGCTACGCTAGCGTTGGCGACATCATCAAAGTGAGCATCAAAGAAGCCGCTCCCCGTGGCCGCGTCAAAAAAGGCGAGGTTTACAGCGCAGTGGTCGTCCGTACAGCCAAGGGCATCCGCCGTGGCGACGGCTCTTTGGTGAAGTTCGATGGCAACGCCGCCGTTCTGCTGAACGCCAAGCTGGAGCCTATCGGCACTCGTATTTTTGGCCCTGTGACACGTGAACTGCGTACCGAAAAGTTCATGAAGATCGTGTCCCTGGCACCTGAAGTTCTCTAAGGAAAGCGCAATGAACAAGATTCGCAAGGGCGACGAAGTCATCGTGCTGACTGGCCGTGACAAGGGCAAGCGTGGCGTAGTTGCTTCGCGCAAGGACGACTCTCATCTGGTGATCGAGGGCGTGAACCTGGTGAAGAAGCACGTTAAGCCAAACCCCATGAAGGGCACTACTGGCGGTATCGTGGAAAAGGCCATGCCTATCCACCAATCCAACGTGGCTATCTTCAATGCAGCGACTGGCAAGGCCGATCGCGTGGGCATCAAGGTTAACGCCGACGGCGCACGTGTTCGCGTGTTCAAGTCCAATGGCGCTGAAATTCAGACTGCCTAAGGAGTAACACATGGCACGACTGCAAAAACTCTATCGCGAAAAGATCGCGGCTGAACTGAAAGAAAAGTTCGGCTACACCTCCGCTATGGAAGTGCCCCGCCTGACCAAGATCACCCTGAACATGGGTGTGAGCGAAGCCGTGGCCGACAAGAAGGTGATGGACAACGCCGTGGCTGACCTGACCAAGATTGCTGGTCAAAAGCCCGTGGTGACCAAGGCCAAGAAGGCTATCGCTGGTTTCAAGATCCGCGAAGGCCAAGCTATCGGCTGCATGGTGACCCTGCGTGGCGTTCAGATGTACGAATTCCTGGATCGCTTCGTGACGATCGCACTGCCTCGCGTGCGTGACTTCCGCGGTATCTCCGGTCGTTCGTTCGACGGTCGCGGCAACTACAACGTTGGCGTGAAAGAACAGATCATCTTCCCCGAAATCGAATACGACAAGGTAGATGCTCTGCGTGGTCTGAATATCAGCATCACAACGACCGCCAAGACTGACGACGAGTGCAAGGCACTGCTCGCAGCGTTCAAATTCCCCTTCAAGAACTGAGGTGGCGCATGGCTAAGAAAGCTTTGATCGAGCGCGAACTGAAGCGCGAAAAGCTGGCAGCTAAGTACGCTGCCAAGTACGCAGAACTGAAGGCAATCGCCGGCGACGCTAAGCGTTCCGACGAAGAGCGTGATGCAGCCCGTCTGGGTCTGCAGAAGCTGCCCCGCAATGCCAACCCTACTCGCCAACGTAATCGTTGCGAAATCACTGGTCGTCCACGTGGCACATTCCGTCAATTCGGTCTGGGTCGCGCAAAGATCCGTGAACTGGCCTTTGCTGGTGACATCCCCGGTGTGACCAAGGCCAGCTGGTAAGCAAGCAGGAGAGATACAAGATGAGCATGAGTGATCCTATCGCCGACTTGCTGACCCGTATTCGCAACGCCCAAATGGTGTCCAAGGCCACCGTGTCGGTTCCTTCCTCTAAGGTGAAGGTTGCCATCGCACAAGTGCTGAAGGACGAGGGCTATGTTGACGGTTTTGAAGTCAAGACCGAAGACGGCAAGTCTGAACTCGTTATTACCCTGAAGTACTACGCCGGTCGCCCTGTGATCGAGCGTATCGAGCGTGTAAGCCGTCCTGGCCTGCGCGTGTACAAGGGCCGTGACGCTATTCCTCAAGTCCAGAACGGCTTGGGTGTGGCCATTGTTACCACTCCTAAGGGCGTGATGACAGATCGCAAGGCACGTGCTACCGGTGTTGGTGGCGAAGTGCTGTGCTATGTGGCCTAACGGACATTAAGGAGAAATACTGAAATGTCTCGCGTAGCAAAAGCAAATGTGACCATCCCCGCTGGCGTGGATGTGTCTTTGACTGCTGAATCCATCAAGGTCAAGGGCAAGGGCGGCGAACTGTCGCTGGCTCTGAACCCCCAAGTGGCTATCAGCAACAACGAAGGCAAGCTGTCGTTTGCCCCTGTGAACGATTCCCGTGAAGCTGACGCTCTGGCCGGTACTTTCCGCCAGTTGGTCAACAACATGGTGAAGGGCGTGACCGAAGGCTTCGAAAAGAAGCTGAGCCTGATTGGCGTGGGTTACAAGGCCGCTGTCCAGGGCAGCAAGCTGAACCTGAACGTGGGCTTCTCGCACCCTGTGCACTTTGAAGCTCCCCAAGGCATCACCATCACTACCCCCACCCCCACAGAAGTGGTGATCAAGGGTGCTGACCGCCAAGTGGTGGGTCAGCTGGCTGCTGAGATCCGTGCCGTTCGTCCCCCAGAGCCCTACAAGGGTAAGGGCATCCGCTATGTGGATGAGAAGGTCGTGATCAAAGAGACCAAGAAGAAGTAAGGAGCTGCAATATGTTGACCAAGAAAGAGCAGCGTCTGCGTCGTGCACGCCAAACTCGTATCCGCATTGCACAGCAAGGCGTGGCACGTTTGAGCGTGAATCGTACGAACCTCCACATCTACGCCAGCGTCTTCTCCGAAGACGGCACCAAGGTGTTGGCCACAGCTTCGACTGCCGAAGCCTCCGTGCGCGCACAACTGGGCGCCGCTGGCAAGGGTGGCAACGTGGCTGCCGCCACACAAATCGGCAAGCTGATTGCCGAGCGTGCTAAGGCTGCCGGCGTTGAGAAAGTGGCTTTCGATCGCGCTGGTTTCGCATACCATGGCCGCGTGAAGGCTTTGGCAGAAGCCGCCCGTGAAGCGGGCCTGCAGTTCTAAGCGGAGCGGACAAAATGGCAAAGTTTTCCCCCAAGGTGCAAGACGAAGGTCGTGACGACGGTCTGCGCGAAAAAATGATCGCGGTGAACCGCGTAACCAAGGTTGTGAAGGGTGGCCGTATCCTCGGCTTCGCTGCACTGACCGTGGTTGGCGACGGTGATGGCCGCGTTGGCATGGGCAAGGGCAAGTCCAAGGAAGTGCCTGCAGCTGTGCAAAAGGGCATGGAAGAGTCCCGCCGCAACATGATGAAGGTGTCCCTGAAGAGCGGCACCATCCACCACTCTGTGGTGGGTCACCATGGCGCAGCCCGCGTGGAACTGCACCCAGCCCCCAAGGGTACCGGTATCATCGCCGGCGGCCCAATGCGCGCTGTGTTCGAAGTGGTGGGTATCACCGACATCGTGGCCAAGAGCCATGGTTCTTCGAACCCTTACAACATGGTTCGCGCCACTTTTGACGCGCTGAAGAACTCCACTACTCCCGCAGAAGTGGCAGCGAAGCGCGGCAAGTCGGTCGAAGACCTGTTCGCCTGATCGGAGTCCAGCACATGTCTACACAACAAACCATCAAGGTTCAGCTGGTTCGTAGCCCCATCGGCACCAAAGAGTCGCACCGTGCGACTGTGCGTGGCCTGGGTCTGCGCAAGCTGAATAGCGTTAGCGAACTGCAGGACACACCTGAAGTGCGCGGCATGATTAACAAGATCGCCTACTTGGTGAAGGTTCTGTGAAAGGATTGATGATGGAACTCAATAGCATCAAGCCCGCAGAAGGCGCCAAGCACGCCAAGCGTCGCGTGGGTCGCGGTATCGGTTCCGGTCTGGGTAAGACCGCCGGCCGTGGTCACAAGGGTCAGAAGTCGCGTTCGGGTGGCTACCACAAGGTAGGCTTCGAAGGCGGTCAAATGCCCCTGCAGCGTCGTCTGCCCAAGCGTGGCTTCAAGTCCATGACTTTGAAGTTCAACGCTGAAGTGACATTGGCTGCTCTGGAGCAGCTGGGTCTGGCCGAAGTGGATGTCGCAGCTCTGAAGCAAGCAGGTCTGGTGGCTGCCAACGCCCAAGTGGTGAAGGTCATCAAGAGCGGCGCGCTGACCAAGGCTGTCAAGCTGAACGGCGTAGCCGCTACAGCTGGCGCCAAGGCTGCCATCGAAGCTGCTGGTGGCAGCATCGCCTGATTAAGTTCTGAAAGAGACATCCGTGGCTACTAGCGCAGCTCAAATTGCAAAAACCGGCAAGTTTGGTGACTTGCGTCGCCGACTGGTTTTTCTGCTGCTTGCGCTGGTCGTATACCGCATCGGGGCGCATATCCCCGTGCCGGGCATCGATCCAGCGCAGCTGCAGCAGCTGTTCAATGGCCAGCAGGGCATTCTCAACCTGTTCAACATGTTCTCGGGTGGAGCGCTGGAGCGCTTCACAGTGTTCGCACTGGGGATCATGCCGTATATCTCGGCATCGATCATCATGCAGCTGATGACATATGTCGTCCCCACATTTGAGCAGCTGAAGAAGGAAGGTGAGGCGGGTCGTCGCAAGATTACCCAATACACCCGCTATGGCACTTTGGCCTTGGCAATCTTCCAGTCGTTGGGTATTGCCGTGGCTTTGGAAAGCTCTCCAGGACTGGTGCTCGACCCAGGCATGGGCTTCCGCATCACTGCGGTGGTCAGCCTGACAGCCGGAACCATGTTTCTGATGTGGCTCGGCGAGCAGATCACAGAGCGTGGTCTGGGCAACGGCATCTCCATTCTGATCTTTGCTGGTATTGCCGCAGGCTTGCCCAGCTCGATCGGTGGATTGCTGGAGCTGGTTCGCACCGGTGCCATGAGCATCCTGGCCGCGATCTTCATCGTTCTCGTGGTGGCAGCCGTGACGTACTTCGTCGTGTTTGTCGAGCGAGGCCAACGTAAGATCCTGGTGAATTACGCACGCCGCCAAGTCGGCAACAAGGTGTATGGTGGTCAGTCTTCGCACTTGCCACTGAAGCTCAACATGGCAGGTGTGATTCCTCCCATCTTTGCTTCCTCGATCATCTTGCTGCCCGCAACCGTGGTGAATTGGTTCAGTGCAGGGGAATCCATGCGCTGGCTGAAGGACATTGCAGCGACGTTGACCCCCGGTCAGCCGATTTATGTGATGCTCTACGCCGCCGCAATCATTTTCTTCTGTTTCTTCTATACAGCACTCGTGTTCAATAGCCGCGAGACCGCTGATAATCTGAAGAAGAGTGGTGCTTTCATCCCTGGCATTCGCCCTGGTGACCAGACAGCCCGCTACATTGACAAGATTTTGGTGCGTTTGACGCTGGCCGGCGCCATCTACATCACGTTTGTGTGTTTGTTGCCTGAGTTCATGATCCTGAAGTACAACGTACCGTTTTACTTCGGTGGTACATCGCTGCTGATTATTGTGGTGGTGACCATGGATTTCATGGCGCAGGTACAGAACTACATGATGTCGCAACAGTACGAGTCCCTTCTGAAGAAGGCCAACTTCAAGGCATCAGGTCACTGAGATATGAAGGCCATTCCTCCCGGACATATCCGGGAGGAATCCATCAACAGGCAAGTATGAGTGCTCTGCACTTTTTCGCGGTCACAGGCAGTGTCCAGGTCGAAGAAGTGAAACGGATGCAAAGTTTTAGGAGAATGAAATGAGAGTTTCGGCTTCGGTCAAGAAAATCTGCCGCAACTGCAAGATCATCCGCCGCAAGGGTGTGGTACGCGTGATCTGCACAGACCAGCGCCATAAGCAGCGCCAGGGCTGATTGAAAGTATTAGAGGACTAATATGGCACGTATTGCTGGTATTAACATCCCGCCCCACAAGCATGCTGAAATCGGCCTGACCGCCATTTACGGCATCGGTCGTACGACTGCTCGCAAGATCTGCGAAGCTTGCGGTATCGAGTACTCCAAGAAGGTGAAGGACCTGACTGACGCGGACCTGGAAAAGATCCGTGACCAGCTGACCAACATGACCTTGGAAGGCGACCTGCGTCGTGAAACAACCATGAACATCAAGCGTTTGATGGACATCGGTTGCTACCGCGGCTTCCGCCACCGTCGTGGTCTGCCCATGCGCGGTCAACGTACACGTACCAATGCGCGCACTCGTAAGGGTCCCCGCAAAGGTGCAGCGGCACTGAAGAAATAAGGGATTGAGAGATCACTATGGCTAAGGCACAAAACAACGCTGCAGCACGTGTACGTAAGAAGGTTCGCAAGAACATTTCTGACGGCATTGCACACGTGCACGCTTCGTTCAACAACACGATCATCACCATCACCGACCGTCAAGGCAACGCGCTGTCGTGGGCTTCGTCGGGTGGCCAGGGCTTCAAGGGTTCGCGTAAGTCGACTCCTTTTGCTGCTCAGGTTGCATCGGAAGTGGCCGGTCGTGCTGCTATCGAACAGGGCATCAAGAACCTGGAAGTTGAAATCAAGGGTCCCGGTCCTGGCCGTGAATCCTCGGTTCGCGCCCTGGGTGCTCTGGGTATCCGCATCACTTCCATCTCGGACGTGACTCCGGTTCCCCACAACGGCTGCCGCCCTCAAAAGCGTCGTCGTATCTAATTTTATTAAGCCCACCGCCACCCGGGTTGCCTTGGCACCCCGGGTGGCTCCCGTGTTTAAGCACGGTAGATGAATAAAGGAAACTCAAGTGGCACGTTATATCGGCCCCAAGGCCAAACTCTCCCGCCGTGAAGGCACCGATCTGTTCCTGAAGTCTGCTCGTCGCTCGATCGCTGACAAGGCGAAGTTCGACAGCAAGCCTGGCCAGCATGGCCGCACTTCGGGCCAGCGCACTTCCGACTACGGTCTGCAGCTGCGTGAAAAGCAGAAGGTCAAGCGCATGTACGGCGTGCTGGAAAAGCAATTCCGTCGTTACTTCGAAGCTGCTGACAGCAAGAAGGGCAACACTGGCGCGAACCTGCTGGGTCTGCTGGAAACCCGTCTGGACAACGTGGTCTACCGCATGGGCTTCGGCTCCACACGTGCTGAAGCACGTCAGCTGGTGTCCCACAAGGCCATCACCGTGAATGGCCAATCCGTGAACATCCCTTCCTACCTGGTGAAGGCTGGTGACGTAGTTGCTGTGCGCGAAAAGTCCAAGAAGCAAGCCCGTATCGTTGAAGCCCTGCAACTGGCTCAGCAAGTGGGTTTCCCTGCTTGGGTGGAAGTGAGCCTGGACAAGGCAGAAGGCACATTCAAGCAAGTGCCTGACCGCGATCAATTCGCTGCAGACATCAACGAATCTCTGATCGTTGAGTTGTACTCGCGTTAATCGTAGTTTCGGTTGAGCCATCAACCATCCCGTTCCTAAACCGCGAGGCATCGCGGTTTAGGTGCTTCACCAGCCTTACCGGTGTAACGAGCCGGGGGTATTGAGAGGAAGTTCTGCATGCAAACAAATCTGCTGAAACCCAAGACGATCAATGTTGAGCAGCTTGGCCACAACCGTGCCAAGGTGACGCTGGAGCCTTTCGAGCGTGGCTATGGCCATACGCTGGGCAACGCACTGCGCCGCGTTCTGCTGTCGTCCATGGTGGGTTACGCAGCGACGGAAGTCACGATTGCTGGCGTGCTGCACGAGTACTCGTCCATCGATGGCGTGCAAGAAGATGTGACCAACATCCTCCTGAACCTGAAGGGCGTGGTGTTCAAGCTGCACAACCGTGACGAAGTGACGTTGAGTCTGCGCAAGGATGGCGAAGGCGTGGTGACCGCGCGTGACATCCAGACTCCCCACGACGTTGAGATCATCAATCCTGACCACGTGATCGCCAACCTGTCGCAAGGCGGCAAGCTGGATATGCAGATCAAGGTGGAACAGGGCCGTGGCTATGTGCCCGGTAACGTGCGCCGCTATGGTGACGAGTCGACCAAGTCGATCGGCCGTATCGTGCTGGACGCATCGTTCTCCCCCGTTCGCCGCGTGAGCTACACCGTGGAATCTGCCCGTGTGGAGCAGCGTACCGATCTGGACAAACTGGTTGTCGAAATCGAAACCAATGGCGCCATCAACGCTGAAGACGCAGTGCGCGCATCCGCCAAGATTCTGGTGGAACAGCTGGCTGTGTTCGCGCAACTGGACGGCGAGTTCGGCGAAGGCGGCATCCTGGGCGGTGGCAGCAGCAGCCGTTCGAATGCACAGACGTTCGATCCTATCTTGCTGCGTCCCGTGGACGAGCTGGAGCTGACCGTTCGCTCCGCAAACTGCCTGAAGGCAGAAAACATTTACTACATCGGTGATCTGATTCAGCGCACCGAGAACGAGTTGCTCAAGACACCTAACCTGGGTCGTAAGTCGCTCAACGAAATCAAGGAAGTGCTGGCTTCCCGTGGTCTGACTCTGGGCATGAAGCTCGAGAACTGGCCACCAGCTGGCCTGGAAAAGCGTTAATTCGCTAGCCAAGCTATAATCGCTGGCTCTTGACCTGCAAGGGTTGAGAGCCAGTTATTTTTACCAAGTGCACCGGGCGGTACCTGATACGGCCACCCGACCAAACTATTTAAAAGGAAAGCACCATGCGTCACGGAAATGGCCTGCGTAAACTGAACCGTACTTCTGCTCACCGCAAGGCGATGCTGCAGAACATGATGAACTCCTTGATCGAACACGAAGCGATCAAGACCACTGTTCCCAAGGCCAAGGAACTGCGCCGCGTGATCGAGCCCATGATCACTCTGGCCAAGGTGGACACCGTGGCTAACCGCCGTCTGGCATTTGACCGTCTGCGTGACCGCGACAGCGTGACCAAGCTGTTCAACGTGCTGGGACCCCGCAACGCCAACCGTCCTGGTGGCTACACTCGCATCCTGAAGATGGGCTTCCGCGTGGGCGACAACGCACCTATGGCTTACGTTGAGCTGGTGGAACAAGCCGCTGAAACTCAAGCTGCAGAATAATTCTGTGCTATAATTTGGATATATCGCGAGGTGGAGCAGTCTGGTAGCTCGTTGGGCTCATAACCCAAAGGTCGTTGGTTCAAATCCGGCCCTCGCAACCAAATTGAAAACCCTGTTGAAGCAATTCAACAGGGTTTTTTGTTGTCTCAAACGGAGGGTGGGGAATTGGCGCGTGCGGCGGCCACGGCTGAAAATTTCTTTGCATGTACCGCTAGCGGCACGCGGCGCAAGGACTTCCCCAAGCTGCCACAATGGCGCCCCTTGTTTGATTGAGCGCTGCTAAAAACATAGCTTTTAATGCTTGATAGATCATGTTTTCAGATATTTTTATATTTGAAATCATTGTCTGATAAGCGCAAACAGCTCTTGTTTTGAAAGGGCGGCCGACACTGGATTTTTTGCATGCACATTCTCCCGCACACCACGCTGGGCATTGACTTTGGCACTTCCAACTCCGCCATGGCGTGGCGCACCCAAGGTCAAATCGCACAACTGGTGCCACTGGAAGGCAAGGCGGCTGCCATGCCCACGGCGCTGTTCTTCAATTACGAAGACCGCAGCACGCACTATGGCCGTGATGCCATGCAGCAGTACTTGGCGGGCGAAGAGGGTCGCCTGATGCGCTCGCTCAAGAGTTTGCTGGGCAGCAGCTTGTTGCAGGACAAGACGGCGGTGCACGGCAAGCTGGTGAGCTACCAAGACATCATCGCCATGTTCCTGCAGCATTTGGCGCAGCAGGCCCAGCAACACATGGGTGGCCTGCCGGAACGCGTGGTGCTGGGCCGACCTGTGCACTTTGTGGACGGCAATCCTGCGCGTGATGCGTTGGCGCAGTCGTCGCTAGAGGCAGCTGCGCATACGGCGGGCTTCAAGGAAGTTGCTTTCCAGCTTGAACCGATTGCCGCTGCATTGGACTATGAACAGCGCTTGAGTGAAGAGGCATGCATTCTGGTGGTGGACATTGGCGGTGGCACATCCGACTTCACCGTGGTGCGACTTGGCCCCCAGCACGCAGGCAAGCACGACCGCCTGCAGGACATTCTCGCCACCACGGGCGTGCACATTGGCGGCACGGACTTTGACTACAAGCTCAATGTGGCTGAAGTACAGCCTTTGCTGGGGCTGGGCCATATCGGCCCCAATGGGCGTGAAGTGCCAAGCCGTGTGTTTTATGACTTGTCCACCTGGCATTTGATTCAGTGGCTGTACACCGCCAAGTCCATGCGCGAGGCCGAAGCGCTGCGCACCGACTACAGCGACCGCAATCTGCACGCCCGCCTGATGCGTGTGCTGGAGGAGCAGGCAGGTCACCGTCTGGCTGATGCGGTGGAGCAGGGCAAGATCACGGCATCCAGTACCGCCGCCACGGCGCTGATGGATCTGGGCTGGGTGGAAAGCGGCTTGTCTGCACAGATCACGCCCAAGGGGCTGGAGCAGCACTTGCAAGCGCTGCTGGGCGATGTAGTCAAGTGCGCGGAAGCATGCGTGAGCAAGGCGGGTCTGCGCAAAGCGCAGATCACGGCGCTGTATCTGACCGGTGGTTCGTCGGCCCTGCAGACGCTGTGTGATGCCTTGAAGGTGGCATTCCCCTCCACGCCGCAGGTCGCAGGTGATTTGTTTGGTGGTGTGGCGTCTGGTTTGGCTTACGCGTAAAACGTAGCTGTCAGCGCTTGCTGGATCAGCGTTAGAAGGCAAAAAGGCTTGCAACCCATCCATGGATGCAAGCCGTTTCTAGGGCATGCGGTGTGCCTTCGCAGCGGTTGTGCAAATGCTTAATCGTCTTCACCTTCGCGCTTGATTTCCAGTGCGCGGTCATACAAGGTGTTGCGGTTGGCGCCGGTGATTTCAGCGGTCAGCTTCACGGCAGCCTTGGTCGGCAACTCGGCCAGCAGCAGGCGCAGGACGCGCTCGGCTTCACCGCTTTCTTGCTGCACTTCGACGGGGTGCAGCACGATCACAAACTCACCCTTGCTGCGGTTGGCTTCGGCATCCAACCAGGCGGCCACATCGTGCGCAGCATGGGTGGTGATCTGTTCGAACTGCTTGGTGATTTCGCGCGCCAGTGTCACTTTGCGCTCGCCCAGCACGGCCAGGGCCTTGGCCATGTCCTGGATGCGGTGGGGTGCTTCCAGCAGCACTGTGCAGCGGGGTTCCGATGCCAGCTTGTGCACAGCAGCTTGGCGCTCGGCGTTTTTGGTGGGCAAGAAACCGGCAAACACAAAACCGCCATCGGTCTGCCCGGGTGGTACGCAGCCTGCCACGCTGATGGCGCTGGTGATGGAGCTGGCACCGGGCAGCGGCATGGAGCGCAAGCCGTGCGTGGCCAAAGCGGCACACAGGCGCGCGCCGGGGTCGCTCACGCCAGGGGTGCCGGCGTCACTTACATAGGCAATGCGCTGGCCTTGCTGCAGGCGGGCGATGATGCCTGCGGCGGCTTCGGCCTCGTTGTGCTGGTGCACGGCCAGCAGCTGGTTGCCAGGACGCTCCAGGCCGTAGCTGCGCAGCATGCCCTGGGTGTGGCGGGTGTCTTCGCAGGCAATGGCATCCACCATTTGCAGCACATGCAGGGCGCGCAGCGAAATATCGGCCAAATTGCCGATGGGCGTAGCCACCACGTACAGGACACCCTGCGGATAATTTTGCGAGGCAGCTGCATCACGCGCTGCCGTCAATGCCGAAGCGAAAGAGGCACTCAATGTTCTTCCTTGGGAAAAAGCCACCACTGGCTCCAGCACCCGTATCCAGCACCAAGGCGCGGGGGCAGGCAGCGGAGGATCAGGCACTGGCCTATTTGCGGGCACAGGGCCTGCGATTGTTGGCGCGTAATTATCGAACACCGGGCCGCGGTGGAGGGGAGATTGATCTAATCCTGCAAGACCGTGATGGAACCGTTGTGTTCGTCGAGGTGCGCAGCCGCAGCCACAAGGCCTACGGCGGAGCAGGGGGCAGCATCGGCTACGCCAAACAACAGCGCATTGTGCTGGCAGCACAGCATTGGCTGCACCGCAATGGTCTGCAGACAGCCTGCCGATTTGATGCAGTGCTGCTGGAGAGAGGTGATCTGCTGTGGCTACAGGCCGTATTCGACGCAGCATGAAAGCCCTGTGGACGAGGGAACTTGGCAGAGTTGTCGCAGTCCCATACGGTGTTAACGCAAGGCTACAAAATTCGACAAGGCACGCAGGTATCATTCCCACCCCATGCTTGAGCAACGAATTCAACAGCACTTCATTGACAGCGCAGACCTGAAATACCAGGCTGCGCAAGCTTTGAGTGCTCCCATCTCAGCGGCCGTTCAGGCCTTGTTGGCTTGTATCACAGGTGGCGGAAAGATTCTGGCTTGTGGTGCCGGTGCATCGGCCAGCCAAGCGCAAATGTTTGCGGGCTTGTGCGTCAGTGGTCTGGAGCGCGACCGCCCCGAGCTGGCGGCTGTGGCCTTGACCTCGGAAAGCGTTTTTCTGGGCTCGATTTCAGGTGCCTCCAATCTGTCCAACCATTATCTGGCGCGCCAGGTGCGCGCCTTGGGGCAGGCCAGCGA
>JAEYRT010000013.1 GCA_023435325.1 Pseudomonadota bacterium
CAAGGGTTTCCTGGCCAACATCTCGGTGCTGCTGGGCATTGTGGTCGGCGGCATCATCACCGCAGCCATGGGACTGATGGACTTTCACAAAGTGGCCGAAGCCCAATGGTTCAACATCGTGCTGCCCTTTGAAATTGCCACGCCGGTGTTTGACCATATTCTGATCCTGACCATGACGCTGGTGATGATCGTGGTGATGATCGAATCCACAGGCATGTTCCTGGCCCTGTCTGATATGACAGGCAAGAAAATCGACCAAAACGAGCTGACCCGTGGTCTGCGCACCGATGGCCTGGGTACCTTGATTGGCGGTATTTTCAACACCTTCCCCTACACCAGCTTCTCGCAAAACGTGGGCCTGGTGGCAGTGACCGGCGTCAAGAGCCGCTGGGTCTGCGTAGCCGGCGGTGTGATCCTGGTGTTGCTGGGTCTGCTGCCCAAAATGGCCATGCTGATCGAGTCCCTGCCCACCGTGGTGCTGGGCGGTGCGGGTTTGGTGATGTTTGGCATGGTGGCAGCCACCGGCATTCGCATTCTCTCGACCGTGGATTTCCTGAAAAACCGCAACAACGCCATGATCGTGGCCGTATCGATTGGCGTGGGCATGATTCCCCTGGTCGCACCCAACTTCCGCCAGTGGATGCCTCATGCCATCCACCCCCTGATTGAATCCGGTATCCTTCTAGCCTCGATGGCCGCGGTGCTCTTGAATGTGTTTTTCAATGGTGCCCGTGGCGATACGCAGGCCGTTATCAACGCTGCACGCCAAGCTGACGCCCACTAACCCTGTCAGTCCGCCGGTTGCCCGTCTACCCCGGGTCTCACGAAGCCCCCGCCTACACAGCCGGGGGCTTGCGCTATCGTCAGCGCTGATATTGCAGCGCACAAACCGTTCATCTATTGGGAAACCTAGACCTAGGGTAAGCTCTAGGTCGGCAAGCTCTCCTGCCTGATTAGCCAGATTCACGAGATACTTTTGTATGACGCAAACCCTGTCCACCGCTGAACAAGCCCTGCGCGATGCTGCGCGTGAGTATCACAGCAGCCCCAACAAGGGCAAAATTTCGGTGACCCCCACCAAGCCTCTGTCCAACCAGCGGGACCTGTCACTGGCCTACTCCCCTGGTGTGGCCTATCCCTGCCTGGATATTGAAGCCGATCCTGCCAAGGCAGCCGAATACACCTCGCGCGGCAATCTGGTGGGTGTGATCACCAATGGCACCGCTGTGCTGGGTCTGGGCGATATCGGCCCGCTGGCCTCCAAGCCTGTGATGGAAGGCAAGGGCTGCCTGTTCAAGAAATTCGCCGGTGTGGACGTGTTCGACATCGAGCTGGCCGAGCGCGACCCCGACAAGCTGATCGAGATCATTGCGTCGCTGGAGCCTACTCTGGGCGGCATCAACCTCGAAGACATCAAGGCGCCCGAGTGCTTCTACATCGAGCAGGAACTCTCCAAGCGCATGAACATTCCCGTCTTCCACGACGACCAGCACGGCACGGCCATCATCTCCAGCGCCGCCCTGCTCAACGGTCTGGAACTGGTGGGCAAGAAGATTGAAGACGTGAAGGTGGCTGTCTCTGGCGCCGGCGCGGCTGCGATTGCCTGCGTGAACGTCATGGTGGGCCTGGGCGTGCAGCGCAAGAACGTTTTCATGTGCGACTCCAAGGGCGTGATCTACCATGGCCGCCCCGGTGGTTTTGATGCTTCCAAGGCCCAGTACGCCCAAGACACCGATGCCCGCACGCTGGCCGATGCCGTCAACGGCGCCGACGTATTCCTGGGTTGCTCGGCACCCGGCGTGCTCACGGCCGAGATGGTCAAAACCATGGCGGACAAGCCCATCATCCTGGCACTGGCCAACCCTGAGCCAGAAATCCGGCCTGAACTGGCCAAGGCCATCCGCCCCGACTGCATCATCGCCACCGGCCGTTCAGACTACCCGAACCAGGTGAACAACGTGCTGTGCTTCCCCTATATCTTCCGTGGCGCCCTGGACTGCGGCGCCTCCAAGATCACGGAAAGCATGAAGCTGGCCTGCGTGCGCGAAATTGCCGCATTGGCCAAGCAAGACGTGTCGGACGAAGTGGCTGCCGCCTACCAGGGCAAGGAGCTGAAATTCGGCCCCGACTACCTGATCCCCACCCCGTTTGACACCCGCCTGATCCTGCGCATTGCGCCTGCCGTGGCCAAGGCCGCAGCCGAGTCTGGCGTGGCCACCCGCCCCATCGAAGACATTGCGGCCTACCGCGACAGCCTCTCGCGCTTTGTCTACCAGACCAGCATGTTCATGCGCCCCGTGTTTGCAGCGGCCAAGACCAGCGTGCAGCGCGTGGCCTATGCCGAAGGTGAAGACGAGCGCGTGCTGCGTGCCGTGCAGGTGGTGGTGGAAGAAGGTCTGGCCAAGCCCATTCTGATCGGCCGCCCTGCCGTGATCGAAGCGCGCATTGCCAAGGCTGGCTTGCGCCTGCAGCCTGGCGCGGACGTGGAAATCTGCAACCCTGAAGATGACCCGCGCTTCCGCCAGTACTGGGAAACCTACCACCGCCTGATGGGCCGTCACGGCATCACACCCGAGAACGCCAAGGCGGCCGTGCGCCGCTCCAACACCCTCATTGCAGCCTTGATGGTGCATCTGGGTGATGCCGATGCCATGCTGGCCGGTTTGGTGGGCCGTTTTGACCGCCACCTGGACCACATTGAAGAAGTGCTGGGCAAGCAGGCTGGTGTGGACCAGCTGGCCACCGTGAACGCCGTGATGATGGAAGGCCGCACCCTGTTCATCGCGGACACTTACATCAACGAAAACCCCAGCGCCGAAGAGCTGGCCCAGATTGCCAAGATGGCAGCCGACGAAGTGGCGCGCTTTGGCCTGCCACCCAAGGTGGCTTTCCTGTCGCACTCCAACTACGGCTCCTCCACCCGCAAGTCGGCGCTGAAGATGCGTGAAGCGCGCAACCTGTTCGCCGCAGCCAACCCCGGTATCGAGTGCGACGGCGAAATGCACGGCGACGCCGCGCTGGATGAAAAAGTGCGCGAGCGCACCCTGCTGGACTCCACGCTGAGCGGCGAAGCCAATGTGCTGATCTGCCCCAACCTGGATGCGGCCAACATCCTGTTCAACGTGCTCAAGACCACTGCTGGACACGGCACCACCGTCGGCCCTGTACTCATGGGTGCCAACGCTGCAGCCCATGTGCTGACGCCATCGTCCACCGTGCGACGCGTGGTGAACATGACGGCCCTGTCCGCAGCACAAGCGATTGCGCGCAAGGCCTAAGCCTTTCACGCACCACGCAAAAAAGCCCTTGGCGCATTGCCAAGGGCTTTTTTTATCAGCTACTTTTAAAGAAGCATCTAGCGCTTGTACTGATTAGGTTTCAGATATAAAACCATCTGAAATATAGATACAGCAAGCGCCAACCGCTCACATTTCATCGATTGCCGTGGCAGCACTTCCCGCCTGCATTTGCGCTTTGCCTTCATGCGCTTCGATCGCAAAGCGTTCACGGCAGGTGACGTAAAAGC
>JAEYRT010000024.1 GCA_023435325.1 Pseudomonadota bacterium
GGGCAAGGGCCGCCACAATTTTGCGCGCCTGGGCCTGGAATGGCGCAGCCGCGACTGGACCATGGCAGGCGAGGTGGTGGACCACCATTTTGGCCACGGCAACCGCACCGGCATGGGCTTGCGCATCGACTACAGCATCAACGACATCTGGTCGGTGCAGGCCGGCGGGCAGTGGCGTTCGCGCGATACCAATGTCAGGGCCCTGCACCACAACATCACCAGCAACGAACTGAGCGTTGGCGTGCGCTGGCGACCAAGCGAGCGCAGTGCCTGGCAGCTCACGGCCACCCCCAGCGATTTCAGTGATGGCAACCGCCGCTGGGATGTGCTGCTGGCCGGCCAGCAACGCCTCTGGACGCGTCCCACGTGGTTTGTCGATGGCGGATTGGAAGTATTTGCCACGCGCAACCGTCGCAGCGATGTGCCGTACTACAGCCCGCGGCGCGAATACAGCGTGCTGCCTTCGCTTTCCTTGCATCACACCTTGAAACGCCGCTACGAAACCGCCTGGACCCAGCACCTGGGCATTGGCGCAGGAGTGCTGCACCAGCACGGCTTTGGAAGCGGCGCCATCACCAGCGTGAGCTATGGCCAGCGCTTTCAGACCAATGATGTTTTGGAGTTAGGCGCCACGCTTTCCCATCTTTCACGCCCCTATGACGGCAAGCGCGAACGCGAATGGCGTTTGGTCTTTGACATGACAGTCCGCTTTTGAGAAGAGCCATGCACTACCTTCTTCACACCTTCCAACGCATGCTGGCCCTGGCTCTCGCCCTGGGTCTGCTGGCAGGCTGCGCCAAGGACATTCCCAGATACGTGCCTCCCGAACTGCGCACCGTCGCCCCGCAAGACAAGGCCTGGCCTCACAACCACTATCTGGCGCTGGCCTATCACGCAGTACAGGACGATATGGCGGACCAGACCTTCCTGGCAGTGCGCACCGACCAGCTGATCGAACAACTGCACTGGCTGCGTGAGAACGGCTACCAGGCGGTTTCCGTCGAACAGATTCTTGCTGCGCACCATGGCGGTCCGGCTCTGCCCGCCAAGGCCGTTCTGCTGAGCTTTGATGATGGATACAAAGACTTCCAGACACGTGTTCTGCCGGTACTCAAGGCTTTTGACTGGCCAGCGGTATTGGCGCCTGTGGGTATCTGGCTCACCACGCCCACCAATGAAAGCGTGGCTTTTGGCGACATCTCCACACCGCGTTCCACCTTTCTGAACCCGCAGGAATTGGCCCAGGTGGCCCAATCCGGTCTGGTGGAAATCGGTGCGCACTCCTACCGCCACCACCAAGGGATTCAGGGCAATCCGCAAGGCAATCAGTTGCCCGGCATGGCCAATCGCCAGTATCTGCAGGAGCAACAGCGCTATGAAACCTCGGAAGAGTTTGAGCAGCGCCTGCGTGCTGACGTACAGGCCATCACAAGCACCTTGCGTTCTCTCTCGGGCAGGTCACCGCGCGTCTGGATCTGGCCTTATGGTGCCATGAGCGGCACTGCACAACGCATCATTCGCGAAGCAGGCTATGAACTCTTCCTGACGCTGGAAAACGGTCTGGCCAAGGCAGCCGATACCGAGAGCGTCCCGCGCATGCTGATGTCCGGCAACAACAGCATCCGCACCGTCGCCCAGCTTATCGCCACCATTCAGGACACACAGACCTTGCGCGTAGCCCACGTGGATCTGGATTACGTCTATGACCCGGATCCCGAACAGCAAAACAGAAACCTCGATGCCTTGGTGCAGCGCATATACGACCTGCAAGCCAACACCGTGTTTCTTCAGGCCTTCTCCGATGCGCGTGGTGACGGTCTGGTGCGCGAAGTCTATTTTCCGAACCGCGTGCTGCCCATGCGCGCCGATCTGTTCAACCGGGTTTCCTGGCAGATCACCAGCCGAACAGGGGCAAAGGTTTACGCCTGGATGCCGGTGTTGAGTCTGGACCTGGACGCCACCCATCCCCGCGTACAGCGCTGGGACCCCAGCACCGGAAACACCTCGGTCGATCCGGCGCAGTACCAGCGACTGAGCCCTTTCAATGCACGCAACCGGCAAGCCATCGGCCAGCTTTACGAGGATCTGGCCAGCTACGCGTCCTTCCACGGCGTGCTGTACCACGACGACGCCCTGCTCTCGGATTTTGAGGATGCCAGCCCGGATGCCCTGCGTGCCTATGCTGCGGCAGGTCTGTCTGGTGATATGACGCGCTGGCGTGATGACCCGGCGCTGATGCACGCCTGGACACGACTGAAATCCAGGGCACTGATTGATTTCACGCATGAGCTCACGGCCAAGGTTCGTGCCATCCGCGGGGTCAACATCAAGACCGCGCGCAATATCTTTGCTGCCCCCGTGCTGCAGCCGGAATCCGAAGCATGGTTCGCACAGAACCTGGATGATTTCCTTGCTGCGTATGACTGGACGGCACCTATGGCCATGCCGCTGATGGAAGGCATCAGCTACGCACAAGCGCCACGCTGGCTGGAGCGCCTGGTGGAAACGGTGGGCCAGCGGCCCGGCGCCCTGGACCGCACAGTCTTTGAACTGCAGACCAAGGACTGGCGTGGCACTGCCAATGGTGCTGCTGCACAGGCCATCGACTCCCAAACGATTGCCATCTGGATGCGCCAGCTGCAGCGCAGTGGCGCGCGCAGCCTGGGCTATTACCCCGACGACTTCGCACAAAACCATCCGAGCCTGGAAGTTGTGCGCCCCTTTATATCCAACGCCTGGTTCCCTGCCCCATGAAACATCGCTTCATCTCCTTGTTCCTCATGCTGGCAGTGATTGCGCTGCCCGTGGGGCTGGCCATCGTCATGACCGGCGAAGTGATTCTGGCCTTCGTATTTTTCTACCCCCTGCTCATGTCCGGGCTGTGGATGGTGGGAGGTCTGACGTTCTACCTGCGACATGAACGTCGCTGGCCCTGGGGAGAAAGCAGGGCCGAACGCGCGGTTCCCGAGCTGCCGGGCAACCCGCTGGTCACGATACTGATTCCCTGCTTCAATGAAGCCAGGCATGGAGAAGCCGCCGTCCTCGCCGCACTGCGCCAGCGTTATGACAACATCGAAGTCATTGCCATCAATGACGGATCGAGCGACGGCACAGCCCCCATGCTGGAGCGCATGGCAGCGCAGCACGCCAGGCTGCGCATCATTCACCTGGCGCACAACCAGGGCAAGGCCATGGCGCTGCGCATGGGTGCCTTGGCTGCCAACAGCGAGTACCTGGTGTGCATTGACGGAGATGCCATTCTGGACCCTGATGCCGTGGCATTTCTGGTGCGGCCGCTGCTGGACAACCCTCGTCTGGGCGCCATTACAGGCAACCCCCGCGTACGTACGCGCTCAACCCTCACGGGAGCCGTACAAGTCGGCGAGTTCTCTTCCATCATTGGCCTGATCAAGCGTACCCAGCGCGTGTACGGCCAAATATTCACGGTCTCCGGCGCCATCGCGGCCTTTCGCAAGCGTGCGCTGGCACGGGTGGGCTATTGGAGCCTGGACATGGTGACGGAAGACATCGACATCAGCTGGAAGCTGCAGCGCGATCACTGGTCGGTGTTCTACGAGCCCCGTGCGCTGTGCTGGATACTGATGCCCGAAACCCTCAAAGGCCTGTGGAAGCAGCGCCTGCGCTGGGCGCAAGGTGGAGCGGAAATTCTGATCAAGAACCTGGACAGTCTGATGCGCTGGAGAAATCGCCGCATGTGGCTGCTGCTGCTGGAATTCACGCTTTCCGCCCTGTGGTCTTTCTCATTTGCGCTGAGCATTGTGCTGTACCTGCTGGGTCTGTTCATGGAGCTGCCTCCCCAGCTGCGCGTCGACAGCTTGGTTCCACCAGCGTTCACGGGCTTGGTGCTGGCGGTATTTTGCTTGCTGCAGTTTTTCATCAGCGTTTTGATTGAAAGCCGCTATGAAAAAGGATTTGCCCGCAATCTGCTGTGGATCATCTGGTACCCCTTGGTGTTCTGGATGCTCAACCTGTTCACCACGCTGGTGAGCTTTCCCCAAATCATGCTGGGCAAACGGCGGCAACGCGCGCGCTGGATCAGCCCAGACCGTGGCATCAAACACTTGGACGGCACACCATGACTGCACCCACCACACCCCTGCCTGAAGACATCAATGCCTCCACCATGGTCATCCGCAGCCAGCGCGGCTGGTGGCGCCATGCGCTGGACATCGTGCTGACCGTGACCGCCTGGGCAAGCTTTATCTACCTGTGGGGACGCGGCCTGCACACCGTCCTGACTGGCAAGGACATAGATGGTTTCGATCTGCCCTGGGTGCAACAGCTTCTGCCCACGCTGCATGACTTCAGCGCCTACATCGTGGCCATCTTGCTGCAAGGTCTGTTGCTGCTGCTTTGGGCACGCTACAACGCCTCACGCTTTCGCCACCGACAGCGTCGCACCAGCACCCGGCCCCTGGAGGATCAGAACCTCTTGCGGGACTATGGCGTAGCGCCCAGCGGCCTGGCCCAATTGCGCAGAAAAACCGTCAGTACCATCCACCACACCCGCCATGGAAAGATTGTGCAGATCACGAGCTCCGACCCGCAGCACAGATGACAGACACCGCAGAGGCGTCGAGCACCGCTTCCCTGCGATCACCTACAAACTGGGCACATCTTGCCCGACGGCCTTGCGACCACCCTTTCGCGATACTGGATGCATCACCTTGAAAGGAGTCAAGCATGCAAACTCATAAGACTTTCGCAGTGGGACTGGCACTTGCAGGCGCTTTGTCCCTGGCTGGCTGCGCCAACAATCAGCAACTGGGCACCGGCGTTGGCGCAGTCGGTGGTGCCGTACTGGGCGATGCCGTGATCGGCGGCACTTTGGGCACCCTGGGCGGTGCAGCAGCAGGTGCCATCATCGGAAACCAGATCGGCAAGAACCAAGACAACAAATAAACACGCTCTCCTGCATTGCAAGGGCCGACAGCTGTCGGCCTTTTTTCTTTGCTGCGCCTTGCCCAAACGCACGCCACCGAACAATTGCTTGCAAGGCGATGCACAACTTTGCAAGCCATTGGCATGGTGCAACACATTGCGCTGGCACAGTCATATCCACTCATTGAATGCATGGAGGTGCATATGACAAAAACTCGCAAAACCCTGCTGATGGCAGCTGTGCTGGGCGGCGCCCTGACTCTGGGTGGCTGTGCCCACCACCCCAGCAACGCCCAGATCGGCACCGGTGTGGGCGCAGTGGCTGGCGGCTTGCTGGGTGACGCCGTTTTTGGCTCCACCGTGGGCACGGTTGGCGGTGCAGCTGCAGGTGCGCTGATCGGCAACCAGATCGGCAAGAACAGCGACGGCGGCTACCGCGATTACCGCGAGCGCCCACGCCATCGCCGCCACCGCTGAATCGGTCTTTGTGCAGCCGGTCACCGGGGGGCTGGAGGCTGCATACAATGAGGTCGATGACCTTTGCTACCCCCGCGCCCCAGCGCCGTGCCATCCAAGATCTTCCTGACGAACTCATCAGCCAAATCGCTGCCGGCGAGGTCGTGGAGCGACCGGCTTCCGTGGTGCGGGAACTGGTGGACAACGCCCTGGATGCCGGTGCCACGCTCATCACCGTGCGTTTGTTGGCCGGCGGGGTGCGGCTGATCAGCGTGGAAGACGACGGCTGCGGCATTCCACGCGAGGAATTGCCGGTGGCCTTGCGCCGCCATGCGACCAGCAAGATCCGGAATCTTCACGAACTCGAGCATGTGGGCACCATGGGTTTTCGCGGCGAAGCCCTGGCAGCCATTGCCTCCGTGTCCGAGACATCCATCCTCTCGCGCCTGGAAGGTGAAGACAAAGCCTGGCTGCTGGAAGCGCGCAGCGGGGAATTGCGCCCTGCCGCACGCAACCGTGGCACGACACTGGAAGTCAAAGAACTGTTTTTCAGCACCCCGGCACGGCGCAAATTTCTGAAAACCGATGCTACCGAACTGGCACATTGCATCGAATCCGTACGCCGCCACGCCCTGGCCCGCCCAGACGTAGGCTTTGCCATCTGGCATGACGGCAAACTGGTCGAGCAATGGCGCGCCGTGCCCCTGGGTGAAGACAGCGCGCGCAACGACGCACTGGCCCGCCGTTTGAGTGATGTGCTGGGGGACGACTTTGTCGCCCACTCCATTCCCGTGATGCGCACGTCCGCATCCAGCGGCATCACCGTCTATGGCCGTGCGGGCCTGCCCGACGCGGCACGCAGCCGCCCGGACCAGCAGTACTGCTATGTCAATGGCCGTTTTGTGCGCGACAAGGTCCTCACCCATGCAGCCAAAAGCGCCTACGAAGATGTGCTGCACGGCCAAAAGCAGCCGATCTACGCGCTGTACATCGACATGGACCCTGCGCGTGTCGATGTGAATGTGCACCCGACCAAAATAGAGGTGCGCTTTCGTGACAGCCGCGAAGTGCACCAGGCAGTCAAACATGCGGTGGAAGATGCCCTGGCAGCACCGCGTGCGGCCTTGCTCGCAGAGCAGGATGACCGCCATGCCAGCGCCCAGGCACCGCTTGCGGGCACAGCGCCTGCGGCCGACACCTCCTCCACGGCCTGGCAACCCACCGTGAGCGCCCCCAAGCCGGTGATGAAGCCGCAGCTGCAATACACCATGGCGCTGCAAGAGCCTGCAGGCCACAAGGTGAACGATATGCAAGCCCTGTGGGCACCGATGCGCGAAGCTGCGCCGGCGCCGGCAACTGCATCCCCATCTGCAGCGATGGCATCGACCTCGCAAACCATAGCTGCCAACGCTGATGCATCAATCACTTCAGATATAAAACATACTGAAAGCTTTACCAGCCAAGCGTTAGAAGCTACAGTTTCCGCACCTACCGAAACAGCCACCACCTGGCCGCTGGGCCGTGCTGTGGCGCAAGTTCACGGGGTTTACATCTTGGCCGAGAACGCCCAAGGCATGGTGATTGTGGACATGCATGCCGCACACGAGCGCATCGTCTACGAACGCCTCAAAGCGCAGCTGGGCAACGACCAGCCCATTGCCAGCCAGCCTCTGTTGATTCCTGCCACCTTCGCGGCCACGCCGCAGGAAGTCGCCACGGCCGAAGCCCATACGGAGACACTGCGTGTGCTGGGCCTGGAAATCGCCCCCTTCTCCCCCAAGACGCTGGCCGTGCGTGCCGTGCCTGCAACGCTGGCGCAAGGCGATGCCGTGGAACTGGCGCGCAGCGTGCTGGCCGAACTGGAGCAGCAGGAAGCCTCGGGCGTGATTCTGCGCGCGCGCAATGAAATCCTGGCCACCATGGCCTGCCATGGGGCCGTGCGCGCCAACCGTAAACTCACGCTCGATGAAATGAACGCGCTTTTGCGCCAGATGGAAGTGACCGAGCGTTCGGACCAATGCAACCATGGCCGCCCTACCTGGCGTCAGCTCACCATGAAAGAGCTGGATGCCTTGTTTCTGCGCGGCCGTTAAGCTGTGCCCCAGCCAATTTCAACCGACACCATGTCCGTACCTTTTTTTGCCCGCGTGCGCGCCGCACTGGATAGTTTTTCACCCACGGAGCGCAAGCTCGCCCAAGTGGTGCTGGACTACCCCATCAACCTGGCTGGCTACAGCGCCAGCGAGCTGGCCCAGTTGACTGGCGTGTCCAATGCCACGGTCACGCGCTTCATCCGCCGCCTGGGCTATGACAGCTATGAAGAAGCCCGTCGCACGGCACGCCTGGAAGCCAGCACCAGCGGCTTGCCGCTGCCAATGGCAGACGTCAACATATCGCCCAGCACCCCCAACTGTGCCTTGCTGTGGCAGCAGCTGCAGGACAACCTGACAGCCACGCTGGCGCAGATACCGGCCAGCACCATGGACGCCATGGCTTCGGCCCTGCACCAGGCCCCAGCCATCTTCTGCGTAGGCCTGCAGCACAACCACATGCTGGCGCGCTCGCTGCGCGGGCACCTGATGGCAGGTCTGGACAAGCCCATCTACGGCGCTCCCGCTGCCGGTGAAACCGTGGAAGACGTGCTGGCCCGCATCGCCCCGCGCGACATGGTGGTGCTGTTTGCACTGGGTGGCATCCGCAGCGACATGGCCGACCTGTGCGAGCGTGCACGCAAGCTGGGCGCCAAGCTCATCTGCATCACCGACACCGCCAGCCACGCCCCGCCCTCGGATTGGCTGCTGCGCTGCCACACCACGCCACATGCAGCCGAAGTGCGCCACCTGACGGACACCAGCGCCGCGCAGGCTCTGGCCTATGGGCTGGCCGCACACACCATTCAGTGGGGCGCCATTCCCTTCGAACTGATCTGAAGCAACATCACTTTTAATAGCTATCAGCGCCTGAGGTTGAAAGACTTCAGGCGCTTTTTTATTTGAATTCCTTTTGCAGCTTGCCTTATGCGCTTTCATAAAGCTAGTGACGGGCTGGACATCTCCATGCGCGGTTTCCGATATGGGACACATAGCGGAACGAGACGCCACCTCGCTCAACCAGACTTTTGCTACGAATTTCAAAGCATCCTAGGCGCAATTGCGCTTATTGCGGATTGCACATTACGGGTGCATAAACCACCATCCACAGCGCCATTGCGCACCCAATTTGCACAGTTATGCACCAATCTTCTACAAGTTATGCCCGATTTGGTGCATAAAGGCATACATTTTTGGCATAATTTTGGTCTGCGCTGCGGCGCTTTTGTTTTGTGCCCTCTGAAAGACAAGCCTCTCATGAAGTACGCCAACCTCGACCAATTCCTGCAAGACGTTGCTGCCCGCAACCCCGGTCAACCTGAATTCCTGCAAGCCGTCACGGAAGTGATGGAGTCGCTGTGGCCCTTCATCGAGAAGAACCCCAAGTACGCTGACAACGCGCTGCTGGAGCGTCTGGTCGAGCCCGAGCGCATCATCCAGTTC
>JAEYRT010000205.1 GCA_023435325.1 Pseudomonadota bacterium
GGACAGGGCTTGCACCAGCAAGCGCTCCAGACCGGGTTCGATCGCAATGACGTTCAGCTCGCGGGTGGGGCCGTAGATCTGCTGCACGATGGCAGGAGCCAGTGCAATGCGTACACGGCGGGCCAGCTCCACGGGGTCCTGGGTCGATGTGGCGTGTTCGGCCAGCGTTTCGATGATGGTGCGGATGTCACGGATGTGCACCGCATCCTCCAGCAGCAGCTGGAGAACCTTTTGGAACACTGTGATAGAGACCATCTTCGGAATCACTTCTTCAATCAACTTCGGCGCGGACTTAGCCACGTGATCCACCAGCTGTTGCACCTCATTGCGGCTCAGCAGCTTGGCAGCATGCATTTGCATCAAGTGTGACAAATGTGTCGCCATCACGGTTTCCGAATCAACGACCGTAAAACCGGCCATTTGTGCCGCTTCCTTTTGGCGCTCGTCGATCCAGTGCGCAGGCAAGCCGAAGGCCGGGTCGGTGGTGGGGGTGCCGATCAGCGGGGTTGTGATACCACCGGGGTTGATGGCCAGGTACATGCCGGGGAAGGCCTCGCCTTCGCCCACCATCACGCCACGCAGCGTCAGGCGGTAGGCGCTGGGCTTGAGTTCGAGGTTGTCACGCACATGCACTGCGGGGGGCAAAAAGCCCACTTCCTGCGCAAACTTGCGGCGCACGCCCTTGATGCGGGTGAGCAGGTCGCCCTGGCGCTTCTTGTCCACCAGTGCAATCAGACGGTAGCCCAGTTCCAGACCCAGCAGGTCCACAGGCTGCAGATCGTCCCAGGTGGCTTCGGAGTCTTGCTGCGGTGCAGCCAGGGCACCGGGTGGCGGTGTCTGGGCAGCGCCTGTCTTGGCGGCCTCTTCCTTCTTCTGGTTCTTGCGCCAGACCAGCCAGGCGCCATAACCAAACAGCGCGCCCATGGACAGAAACACCACGTGGGGCATGTTGGGGATCAGGCCCAGCATGATCAGAATGGCCGAGGTGATGGCCAGCGCACGGGGTGTGCCCAGCATCTGCGCGGCAATCTGCTTGCCGGTGTCGTTGTCCTTGCCCACGCGCGAGATCACCATGGCCGATGCCACCGAGATCAGCAGCGCAGGAATCTGTGCGACCAGCGCGTCACCCACGGACAGCAGGATGTAGCTGTTGGCGGCATCGCCTGCGCTCATGCCGTGCTGGGCCATGCCGATGATGAAGCCACCGACGATGGTGATGATCAGAATCAAGATGCCGGCCATGGCGTCGCCACGCACGAACTTGGAGGCTCCGTCCATGGAGCCGAAGAAGTTGGCCTCTTCCTGCACTTCCGCGCGGCGGCGCTTGGCTTCGGCTTCGTCGATCAGGCCGGCGTTCAGGTCGGCATCCACAGCCATTTGCTTGCCGGGCATGGCGTCCAGGGTAAAGCGGGCCGACACTTCAGCAATACGCTCGGCACCCTTGGTAATCACCACAAAGTTGATCACCACCAGAATTGCGAACACGATCAGACCAACGGCAAAGTTGCCACCAATCAGAAAGTGACCGAAGGACTCGATCACCGCACCTGCAGCGCCGGGGCCGGTGTGACCTTCGAGCAGCACCACGCGGGTGGAAGCCACGTTCAGCGACAGACGCATCAGCGTGGTCAGCAGCAGCACCGAGGGGAAAGCCGCAAAGTCCAGCGGCTTGACCATGTAGGCGGCAATCATCATCACCATCAGCGCGGTGGCGATGTTGAGCGTGAAGAAGGTGTCCAGCAGCCATGGCGGCATGGGCAGCACCATCAGCGCCAGGATGGCAATCACCAAAATCGGCGCAGCCAGGCTTTGCAGGGCCATGCCGTTTTTGGAATTCCAGTTTTGCAGGTTTTTGATCAATGCAGTGCTCATGGTGCAGTGCTTTCTTTCGCTGAATTCGCTGCCGCACGCTGGTGGTGCGGATCAAGTTCTGGAGGCACGACGGGCTGAACCAGTTCGCCCGGTGCAGGCCCCTGGCCGCTGGCTGCGGCGCGCAGGCGGTAAACATAGGCCAGCACCTGGGCCACGGCCGTGTACAGCGTGGACGGGATGGACTGGTCGATTTCGGCGTGTGCGTACAGCGCACGCGCCAGCATGGGGGATTCGAGCACCGGAATGCTGTGGGCCTTGGCGACCTCGCGGATCTTCAGCGCCACCAAATCTGCGCCCATGGCCACCACCTGGGGCGCTGCCATGGTCTGCTCGTCATAGCGCAAGGCCACGGAATAGTGCGTGGGGTTGGTCACCACAAAGTCGGCCTTGGGCACGGCCTGGATGCTGGCGCGCTGGGCAATTTCGCGCTGTTTCTGGCGGATCTTGCCCTTGAGTTCGGGGCTGCCCTCGGACTCCTTGTGCTCCTGCTTGACTTCCTGGTGGCTCATCTTCAGGCGCTGCAGGAACAGGAACTTCTGCAGTGGCACATCAATCATGGCCACCACGAACACCACGATCAGCAGCAGCATCAGCCCCATCATGATCCAGTCGCCCACCTTGGCCAGGGCCGCAGGGCCGCCCAGTGCGGGCAGGGTAGACAGGTCCACGATGCCGGTCTTGATGTGGAACCAGCCCACGGTGGCCAGAATCAGCATCAGCACCACATTCTTGAGCGCGGTCACCATCTGCTGCTTGGAAAACACATTGCCCAGGCCCGAGATCGGGTTGATGCGCTTGAACTGCGGCATGATGGGCTTGAGGCTGTAGATCCAGCCGCCCGACATCAGCGTGGTGATGATCGAGGCGATATTGATCACCAGCGCAAAAATCACGCAGCCCAGAATGCCCAGGATGGCCATGTCGATCAGACGCTCGACCATCAACTGTGGCACCAGCACGGTCTGTGCGTCAAATGCCAGCTGGTGGCTCATGGCAATGCGCAGGTGCTGCATCAAGGTGGGGCCGCCCACCATCACCACCAAAGAACCCACGCCCAGCACCGCCAGGTGGCCCAGATCGCGCGAGCGCGACGTCTGGCCGTCCTTGCGGGTTTTCTGCAGCTTCCGTT
>JAEYRT010000175.1 GCA_023435325.1 Pseudomonadota bacterium
CAGGACAGTGAAACGACTTTGCGCCGATGATAGTGCGGATTCCCGTGTGAAAGTAGGTCATCGCCAGGCTCTTACAGCAAAGCAAAACCCCTGACCTCCGCAAGAGGCAGGGGTTTTTGTTTTGGAAGTCGGTAAGAAGAGGGGATAAAAAATCAGAGCATGCAACGCATGCTCTGATTGGGTTTGAGATAGAAAAACATATGAAAACCAGATAGATAGCGCGTAAGGTGCTCTCTTTTTATTGATGGCTGTTCTGCCCCAGATACAGACGCCCATCAACGAACACGTTGACCACGCCTTTTTCGAACTGTGTCCAGGTTTCGTTCTTGGTCAACGGTGCAGTGACGATGACAGCCACCTTGTCGTTGGGTGTGGTTTCACTGGAGAAGTCCACGCTCAGGTCTTCATCGGCCAGATGCGCTGCGGCAAAGGGGTAGCGGCGCTCGATGTAGAAGAGGTTGGTGGTGGCGTGGGACCACAGCGCTTCGCCATTGGAGAGCAGAAAGTTGAAAGTGCCATGCGGCGAGATGCGGTTGGCCAGCTCTTGCAAGGTGATGCTTAGCTCTTCAATGCTGGGTACACCGGCGTGGGATTTCCATAGCTCCTGCATGATCCAGCAAAATGCCAGCTCGCTGTCCGTCGTGCCGATGGGACGGAAATGCGTGTGCAGCTTGGGGGCAAAGTTTTTCAGGTCGCCGTTGTGCGCAAACACCCAGTTGCGGCCCCATAGCTCTCGCACAAAAGGGTGGCAGTTCTGCAGGCTGACCAAGCCTTGGGTGGCCTTGCGGATGTGGGCGATGACGTTCTTGCTCTTGATGGGATATTCGCGAATGAGTTTGGCGACGGGAGAGTCAATCGCCCGTTCATGGTCGACGAAGTGCCGCAGACCCTTGTCTTCGAAGAATGCAATGCCCCAGCCGTCGGTGTGATCGCCCGTGTTGCCTGCACGCTGCGCAAAGCCGCTGAAGCTAAAGCGTACATCGGTGGGGGTGTTGCAGTTCATCCCTAAAAGCTGGCACATGGGCACGGATCCGTTGGTTCAAAAAACACAGGCGCATAGCCTAACCCGGCTTGTGCTCTCTGTCCTGGATGCTGCAACTTAGGCGACGGTTTTCTTGGGCGCGCGCAATTGGGTTGCGGCCACAAAAGCCAGCAGGCACAGGGCCGTGAGCATGACAAAGCTTTCATGGAAGGCCGCCGTGCGTGCTTGCACTTCGCTCAAGGCAGGATTGCTGGTCTGCACGGCCAGGCGCCATTCCAGCACGATGCCACACAGGCCCACGCCGATGGCGCCCCCCAGCATGCGGATGAAGCTGATGGTGCCTGAGCCTTGGGAGATCAGCGCACGGTCCAGCGGGCGCATGGCGCCGAGGTTCAGACTGGGCAAGATGAAGCCTAGTCCGATGCGGCCCACGATGATGAAGCTAGCCAGCAGCCACAATGCCATGCCTGGGCCAGCCCACAGCATGAGCGCAAACGAGGCGGCCAGCAGCAGCATGCCGATGCTGACCAGCCAGTGCGTGGGTTGGGTGTCGGCCATGCGGCCGACCAATGGAATGGTGATGGCCAGCACAATGCCGGCAGGCAGCAGCAGATTGCCGGAATAGCTGGCAGACAAGCCCATGCCCATCTGGATGAACACGGGAATGAGGTAAGTGGAGCCAAACATGGCCGTGCCATAGATGAAGGCCACAATGCAGCCCATCACAAAGGGGCGATAGCCGAACAGGCGCAAGTCCATCAGCGGCTGGCGGTTGCTGCGTAGCAAATGCTTTTGCCAGAACACAAAGGCAGACAGGCACAACAGAGCCACGAGCAGCAGCACTGCAGCCTGCGTATGGCTGTGGTGAAAGGCCACCAGGGCATTGAGGATGGCCAGCGTACCAGCGGTGACCAGCCCCAGGCCCAGCACATCCAGCTTGCTGTCGGCGCTGCTGGAGGTGCCCTTGTCTGCGGGTGAGGAAGAGGGGACGAGCTTCCATGCCAGCCACAGTGACAGCAGGCAAGGCGGAATCACCATGAAAAAGGTGGCGCGCCAACCCATCCAGTCCACCAGCAGGCCACCTAGAGCCGGAGAAATGGCGGGTGCCAGCACCACGCCCATGCCGAAAATGCCTCCGGCGCGCCCCTGCTCTGTCGGTTTGAAGGCACGCAGGATGATGATGGCCGGAATGGGCTGGATGATGCCGGCTGCAATGCCTTCGGCCACACGCGAGAACAGCATCAACGCAAAGTGCTGGGCAAAACCGCCAACAATGCCGCCCACCATCAGCAGCAGTACGGCATAGGTATAAGTGGCGCGGTAGCCAAAGCGGGACAGCATCCACGGCGTGACCAGCATGGCAATGGTGGAGGCCACCATGAAGGCTGAGGTGATCCACTGTGCACGCTCCTGCCCCAACCCGAAGTATTCGCTCATGGCGGGAATGGCCACGTTGACGCTGGTGGATGGAATGATGGAGGCAATCGTGCCCACCATGAGTGCCATCAACAGCAACCAGCGGTAGCGTTCGCCGTAACGTTCTTTGAGAGCTTCGGCAGGAGCAGGTGCGAACAAGGACATGGAAACCGTAGAGAACGTCGAGAGAAAAGCACGGAGTGCGCAGCCTACGCCTTTGCGTTTAACCTGGCTGCTTGTTGGTGACAGGCGCTTGCCCGCATGCCGGGCATATGCAGGCCTTGGCGCGCTGTGCTTCCGGAAGACGCTCCAGCGCTTGTGGGGCGATGCGGGTTTGCATGCACCAGCAGCTTTCAGCAGGCAAGCCAGCGGCTACTGCGCACTGGTTGTCCTGACCGCACAGCGGACAGCGCAAAGGGTTCGGGAGAGAAAACATGGGCGCAAGCGGGTGTGTCGGGGGCTGGCTGTTGGGGCGCATACTCGGCCAGGGGCTAAATTATGAGGAAAAAAGCCTTTCCAGGCGGATGTGGCAGGTACTGGAGACTAGGGTTTGGATGCGTGGCCCCAGTGTTTTTGGAGTTGTGCGCAATGGTCGGTGTTTGGTATGGCGGGCGTGTGCACGACGACGTCCCTGTCGTGCAGCGCAATGGAGGTCTTGTGCCCTGCCTGGGCAACTGCAATGGTGTGGGGGACGTTGGCAGGCAGCCAGAGCGGAATGCCAATGCTGCGCAGAACATGGGCACGACCTGCGATCAAAACCACGGCTTTGCCGGGCTGCACTACGCTGGTGGCAGTTTGTGCCATGCGGGCGTCTTTGGCGAGCTGAATGCGCGCCATGGGCGTGATCTGGTGCTTGGGCAGCAAATCGCAATGGCCTGCGCGGATGGCTTCGCGCTGCTGCTGCCAGGCAGGGGCGGGCAGGTGGTTTTCCCAATGGGTTTGCTGCATGACGTTTTTCATCTGTGTGCGGGGCAGATTGCCGCCCAGCACGGGTACCCCGGCGCGCACTGCGGTCATGATTGTTGGCCCGTAGGCCTTCCAGGGCCAACCCTTGTCATTCCACTGCAGTGAGCGCTGCACTTGGCTTTCCGTGGCGGTGGTAGGCAGGCCCTGGGTGCTTTGCCCTTGGTCGGCCATTTCCACCACCACGGCGGCCAGTTGCTGGCGCTGGCTCAAGATCCGGACGGTGGCGTGCTGCCAGTGTTGATGCTCGGGGGCATCGTGCTGTTCGCCAAGCAGGAGGATGGCCGGCGGTGGAGTGGCACGAATATGGCGCTCCCACTGTTCCATGTCCATGGAAGGGTGCGCAAGCAGTGGGCTGCAGGCGGTGCAAATCAGTGCGCAGCCGAGGCGGCCCAACCCGGTAAGAAGCTTGTGCATGATCGTCATGCCGATAGGCTGAGTATGGATGGATGAAGTTCCATGCGCGTCCCGCAGCAGGAACGCCCTGAAGCGAGGAAGCCATGCACCGTGTCTCAAAGTGCCAGCACCCAACCAGCGAGCATGCTCAGCACCACGACCAATACGGGGGAACACCGGGCAAATACCAGCAGACCGAAGGCTGCCAAAGCCAGCCCGAAATCAGCGCGGGAATGGATGGCGCTGGTCCATACGGGGTCATAAAGCGCTGCGCCCAATATTCCCACCACCGCTGCATTGATGCCTGCCATGGCACTTTGCACCTTCTTGCGCTGGCGCAAGGACTCCCAATAGGGCAAGGCGCCGATGACCAGCAAGAAGGCGGGAAGAAAAACTGCCGCCAGCAAAGCGAAGCCACCCACCCAGCCACCAAAAGGGCTGTGCATCGCTGCGCCCAGAAAGGCGGCAAAGGTGAACAAAGGTCCGGGGACAGCCTGTGCGGCACCATAGCCAGCCAGAAAAACTTCGTTGCTCGCCCAGCCATCTGGTACCACGGCGGTCTGGAGCAAGGGAAGGACCACGTGGCCGCCTCCGAATACCAGGGCTCCCGCCTGGTAGAAATCGCTGAAAACCGCGAGGGCTGGAGTGGGCACCCATGCGCTTGTCAATGGCAGCAATACGAGCAAGGTTCCAAACAACCCCAGCAAAACAGCGCCTGTGGCCTTGCTCACACCATAGCTGTAGTGCTGCGCGGGAGGAAGTCGGTCTAGGCGGATCATCCGCATGCCAATCACACCACCGAGGACAATGGCCGTGATTTGTCCAGTAGAAGAAGCCAGCGCAAGCACCACCAAGGCTGAAACAATCGCAATCCCGGCACGCAGACGGTCAGGGCAGAGAGATTTCGCCATTCCCCATACGGCTTGCGCCACCACGGCAACCGCTGCGATCTTCAACCCTTGCAGGGCTCCTGACTGGGCAAGCCCGCTCCACTGCGCAGCACCGATGCCCAAAAGAATCAGGGCAATGGCAGAAGGCAGCGTGAACCCGATCCACGCCGCGAAGGCGCCGTCCCAGCCGGAGCGACCCAACCCCAAGGCAATGCCCACCTGGCTACTGGCCGGACCTGGCAGAAACTGACACAGTGCGACCAGGTCAGAGTAGCTTTTGTCGTCCAGCCACCGTCGGCGCTCGACGAACTCTGTCCGGAAGTACCCCAGGTGCGCCACAGGGCCACCAAACGATGTCAAACCCAGCTTCAGAAAAGCGAGCAGAACTTCGAAGAAGCGGCCGGATGGGCCTGTTTCGGCTTGGGAAGGGTGCTGCATGGCAATGCATTCTCCACGCATTTCATGTGCTGGCGTGCATGTTGTCGCTCCGGCAACCCATGAAGCCCGTTATGAAAGCAGCCTGTTCCCTATGGAGCGGAATAGGTCGATGTGCAGATGCAAAAAAGGAAAGGCACCCCAGGGGACCTTTCCTTTTTTTCGGTTCAAGTTGGGCTGCCAGTGCTTATCGCGTCCGCACTGGCAGCGCTACTTGTCTTTAAATGCCAGCCTTGGCCTTCAAGCGCCATGCGTGCAGCAGAGGCTCGGTGTAGCCTGAAGGTTGTTCCACGCCCTTGAACACCAGGTCCATGGCCGCTTGCATGGCTACACCGTTGGGGTTGGCTTCCAGGCTCTTGTAGGCTGCGTCGCCGGCATTTTGCTGGTCCACCACCTTGGCCATGCGAGCAAAGGTGTCACGCACCTGCTGTTCGGTGACGATGCCGTGCAGCAGCCAGTTGGCAATGTGCTGGCTGGAGATACGCAGCGTGG
>JAEYRT010000078.1 GCA_023435325.1 Pseudomonadota bacterium
GGGTCAGGGCGCGGACGCGGGTCAGGGGGCGGCCATATTTGTCCACGACCTGGATGTGCCATGTTTTCATGGCCAGGGTTTGCCCTTTGCTCCAAAACCAGGTGAAGTAAGCCCCCAGCACCAGGAAAAGCAATGCCTGCAGAACCGTTGGAGAAAGAGGGGTGCCAAACAGCACGCCTGCACTGCCTAATACAAGTCCGCCCACAAATACCACCCCGAATAGCAGCAGGCTTTCATAGAGCCAGCACGCCATTCTGCGGCGCAAGCTGGGGGCGGGCGGCAGTGAGGAACGGGACGGGGACAAAGAGCGGGAAGAGGGCGACATGCAAGTTCTGGCAGTTATACACAATGCCTCCATCCAAGCAGGTGGCAAAGCACACTATTGTGGTTGGATGGGTGTGGCTGGTTCTGCAGGCGAAGGCGCAGAGGAAGCGGGATGCGACTGCGTTGCCGGGGGCTGAGATGGATCGGCGCCTGTCGCGGATGTAGGCGGGGTGTTTGGCGCTGGGGTGTCCAAGGGCAACAGATCCATTGTCGGGGCTGCAAAGGGTACCTGCACAGGTTGGGTCGCAACTTCTGCAGGAGGTGAGACAGGTGCCGAGCTATGACTGCTGTCCAGGGGGGGGATTTGCGCGGTCGGAGTGGCCTGGGGCGTAGCGACAGGCAACGTCACCGTCACTGCGGGAGACGGAACCGCGTGTGGTGTGGCAGTGGCTGGCGCTGTAACTGGGGGGGGGCAGGCACGCGTGGTGTGGCAGGTGCCGCAGGCTTTGTCTTTGGGGTAGGAATGCGTGCAAGCTTGCGTTTGGATTTTTTAGCTGCCTTGGCTTTGTTGGCTTGCTCCACCAAACGCTTTTTCTCAGCTGCGCTCAGGGCTTGGTAAGCATCCCATTTTTCTTGCAGTTCCTTGGCTGACAAGCGTCTGGTGCTCTCGAAGTTCAGTCGGGCCTGGTTGCGTTGCTGAACACTCAAACTGGCCCAGGTGTTCATTCGGGTGACCAGTTTGGTGCGCTCAGACTCATCCATCTGGGGATAGCGATCAGCCAGTACCAGCCAGCGGCGTTTGGCTAATGCTCCCATGCTGTCCCAGCGTTCACGCAAAGGCATCAGGACTTGGCGCTGCGCTTCCGTGATTTCGCGCCAGATGGGGCCGGATGAGCTGATGCGCAACTGGGAGGCGTGGGTGTTGCTGCTCAGGGAAACATTTTCCTCGGTGTCTTCCACCGCCATATAGGCAGGTACTGCGCTTGGCACCATGGCCACTTGTGATGCGGCCCAAAAACCACCTGCTGCAAGGCCCAACAACAGCACGCTCGCCAAAAAAATAGCGAAGATGGGCGGGCGAGTTGGATGAAGGGTGTCAGCAGTATGAGGCATGTATTGCCGAGTGTAACGAGTGCATGCCTGCCTTGAGGGCGGGTGCACGTCAACAATTAATTAAGGGGTGTCTGAAACGGTGGCTTGCAAGAGATATTGCTGAAAACCAGGATCTGTGAAGGCTGCGGGAGGCAGTTCGCTGGTGAGCAAGGCAGCATCAACCTCTGCGATGTCGACCGTGGCGCGGCTGTCTTGTTCCACGCCAATGAAAGCCAGGCCTGCGGCCAAGGCCACCAAGGGCAGTGCTGTCAGCAAGCGGCGCAGCCACACAGGAGTGTTGTCTTGATAGGGTGCTGGTGCGCCCAATGAGGCGGTGCTGTCACCATGGATGCCCAGCAGGCTCGGCGCAGTCTGCGTATGGAGTGCACGCACAGGGCTGGCAGTGCGCTTGCGCATGGATACCGCTTGTTCGCGTGCGGCGCGCAGGCGCTCGGTGACCACATAAGGCAAAGCCCCATCATTCGCAGACAGGTGTGCAGTCAGCTTGCGGGCAAATTGTTCGGCCGCAAGTTCATCGTGGTGCGAAGGTGTGGTCATAACTCGATTCCTTTAGCTTTGAGCGCTTTGCTCAGCGACTGGATGGCGCGAAAGCAGTGCGTTTTGACGCTGCCTTCCGAGCATCCCATTGCTGCAGCCGTTTCAGCAACATCCATGTCTTCCCAATAACGCAGCAAAAACGCTTCGCGTTGACGTGCTGGCAGGGCTTGTATTTCATTTTCAATACTTTGTAACAACTGCGTGCGCTGCGTTAGTGCCTCTGCGCTCTGTGCACTTTCTTGAGTCTCATCGGCCGCATAAGTTTGCATCCAGTCGAATTCACCGTCGTCCGAGGCATCTGAATTCGTGATGTCTGCCATATTGGTGAATAAGGCATTGCGTGTTTTCTGTCGGCGAAACCAGTCCAGCGTGCTATTGGACAAGATGCGATGAAAGAGCATGGGCAGCTCTGTGGCGGGCTTGTCGCCATAGTGCTGTGCGAGTTTGAGCATGCTGTCTTGCACGATATCGAGGGCCGATTCCTCGTCACGGACGTGGTAGACGGTGCGTTTAAACGCACGTTTTTCCACGCCTTTCAGGAATTCGGTTAACTCTAGTTCGGTGGCCAAGACAGATATGCCCGGTAAAGCAGAAACACACAAAATGCTAGCAGTTGTAACTGAAAGCTGTTTGCGGCAAAGACCTTCATTATCGCATTGCGTTGGCAAACTGCCTCAAAAGCGTTAGCCAAATGCCATGTTGCAGTGCCATAATGCTTGCTTGCAATTAATCAAGGCAAACGGGTCAAGGTCCGGCGTACACCCTCTCGCTCATGTCCTTTGGCCTTAAGTCCTGAACCGGTCCCACAAGGACTTGTGCGAGGGGCACCCAAGGTTTTTCGTTAGAGAAATTCACAAAGGTTGATCATGGAAATCTCCAAAGCAGAGCAAGCCCAAGCAGCGGCAGCCTCTTCGCAAACAGCTCCTCAAGATTTGATGGGTGCTGAAATCCTCGTCAAGTCGCTCCAGGCCGAAGGTGTCAAGCACCTGTGGGGCTATCCCGGCGGCGCAGTGCTCTATATCTACGACGCACTGTACAAACAAGATTCCATTGAGCACGTTCTGGTGCGCCACGAACAGGCAGCGGTGCATGCAGCCGACGGCTTTGCGCGCGCTACCGGTGAAGTCGGTGTGGCGCTGGTGACATCCGGCCCCGGCCTGACCAATGCAGTGACAGGCATTGCCACTGCCTATACCGATTCGATTCCGCTGGTGGTCATCAGTGGCCAGACAGCCACTACATCCATTGGCAGCGATGCCTTCCAGGAATGCGACACCGTGGGCATTACACGTCCCATCGTCAAGCACAACTTCCTAGTCAAGGATGTGCGCGATCTGGCCAGCACCATGAAAAAGGCCTTTCACGTGGCGCGCACAGGCCGCCCCGGCCCTGTCGTGGTGGACATCCCCAAGGACGTTTCCTTCAAGAAGGCCGCTTACAGCGGTTATCCACAAAGTGTGGAAATGCGCTCTTACAACCCTGCGAAAAAAGGCCACTCGGGCCAGATTCGCAAGGCGTTGCAATTGCTGCTCAGCGCCAAGCGCCCATACATTTACACAGGCGGTGGCGTGCTGCTGGGCAATGCCTGCCAAGAGTTGCGCACCCTGGTGGACATGCTGGGTTACCCCGTCACGCACACCTTGATGGGGCTGGGCGCTTATCCCGCAAGTGATCGCAAGTTCCTGGGCATGCTGGGCATGCACGGCACGATCGAAGCCAACAACACCATGCAGAACTGCGACGTGCTGCTGGCTGTGGGTGCCCGTTTTGACGACCGCGTGGTGGGCAACCCCAAGCACTTCATGTCGGTGGAGCGCAAGATCATCCACATCGACATCGACCCTTCGTCGATTTCCAAGCGTGTGAAGGTGGATGTCCCTATCGTGGGCGACGTCAAGGAAGTGCTGACCGAATTGATCTCCATGATCCGCGAAACCACGACCAAGCCCGACGAAGGTGCGCTGGCACAGTGGTGGCAGCAGATTGAAGCATGGCGTAGCCGCGACTGCCTGCAGTTTGACCGCAGCAAGAAAGACGTCATCAAGCCTCAGGCAGTGGTCGATGCCCTGTGGAACATGACCAAGGGCGAGGATGTCTACATCACCTCCGACGTGGGTCAGCACCAGATGTGGGCCGCGCAGTACTACCGTTTTGATGAGCCACGTCGCTGGATCAACTCCGGAGGTCTGGGCACCATGGGCGTGGGACTGCCTTATGCCATGGGCATCAAGCTGGCCAAGCCACAAGCCGAGGTGTTCTGCATCACCGGCGAAGGCTCGATCCAGATGAACATCCAGGAACTGGCCACTTGCCGCCAGTACAACACGCCGGTCATCGTCTGCGCGCTGAACAACCGCTATCTGGGCATGGTGCGCCAATGGCAGGAGATCGAGTATTCGGGCCGCTACTCCAGCAGCTACATGGACTCGCTGCCTGACTTCGTGAAACTGGCAGAGGCCTATGGTCACGCAGGTATCCTGGTGGAAGATCCCTCGCAAGTAGAGGCTGCACTGAAAGAAGCACGCCGCATTGCGCGTGAAGAAAACAAGTGCGTGTTTCTGGACTTCCGTACCGATCCGACCGAGAACGTGTTCCCCATGGTGCAAGCCGGCAAGGGTATCACCGAGATGCTGCTGGGGCCTGACGATCTGTAAAACAATAGCTGCCAGCGTAGGCTGGTAGCGGTTTTGACAGTCATTCAATGCGCAAATGCAGAGCAGGTCTGCGTTAAGCGCTCTCATTTTGACGAATCTATTGTCTGCCAAGCCTGTGGCTTACCGGTCACGGGGGAGGGCAGCGAAAAGAGGAATCTGGACATGAAACACATCATTGCCGTGCTGCTCGAAAACGAGCCCGGAGCCTTGTCGCGTGTGGTCGGCTTGTTCTCGGCCCGTGGCTACAACATTGAATCGCTCACCGTGGCGCCCACGGAAGATCCGTCGCTGTCGCGCATGACCATCCAGACCACGGGTTCGGATGACATCATTGAGCAGATCACCAAGCACCTCAACCGCCTGATCGAAGTCGTCAAGGTGGTGGATCTGACCGAAGGCGCTTATACCGAGCGCGAACTGATGATGGTCAAGGTGCGCGCTGTGGGCAAGGAACGCGAGGAGATGAAGCGCATGGCAGACATCTTCCGTGGCCGCATCATCGACGTGACTGAAAAGAGCTACACAATTGAGCTGACCGGCGACCAATCCAAAAACGATGCCTTTTTGCAGGCCATCGATCGCACTGCGATTCTGGAGACTGTACGCACCGGCGCTTCGGGCATTGGCCGCGGCGAGCGCATCTTGCGCGTGTGATCGCAGCGATCACTGTTTGATTTTTTGAATAACGTTTTACACACCCCATTTATTAGCGGGATACAACTGGAGCCAAGCATGAAAGTTTTCTACGACAAAGACTGTGATCTGAGCCTGATCAAGGGCAAGACCGTGGCCATCATCGGCTATGGCAGCCAAGGCCACGCACACGCGCAAAACCTGAACGACAGCGGTGTGAAGGTCATCGTCGGTCTGCGCAAGGGCGGCGCTTCCTGGGACAAGGTGGGCAAGGCCGGCCTGACCGTGATGGAAGTGGATGAAGCCGTGAAGACCGCTGACGTGGTCATGATCTTGCTGCCTGACGAGAACATCCCCGAGGTGTATAAGAACAACGTTGAGCCCAACATCAAGCAAGGCGCGGTGCTGGCGTTTGCCCCCGGCTTTAACGTGCACTACAACCAAGTTGTGCCCCGTGCTGACCTGGACGTGATCATGGTGGCGCCCAAGGGCCCAGGTCACACGGTGCGCTCCGAATACCTCAAGGGCGGCGGCGTGCCTTCCCTGATCGCGATCTACCAGGACAAGTCCGGCAAGGCACGTGATATTGCTCTGTCTTACGCTTCTGCCAACGGCGGTGGCAAGGGTGGCATCATCGAAACCAACTTCAAGGAAGAAACCGAAACCGACCTGTTCGGTGAACAAGCCGTGCTGTGCGGTGGTGCAGTGGAGCTGGTGAAGATGGGCTTTGAAACCCTGACAGAAGCTGGCTACGCCCCCGAAATGGCTTACTTCGAGTGCCTGCACGAACTCAAGCTGATCGTGGACCTGATGTACGAAGGCGGCATCGCCAACATGAACTACTCCATCTCCAACAACGCGGAGTATGGCGAGTACGTGACAGGCCCTGAAGTGATCAACGAAGAATCGCGCAAGGCCATGCGCAATGCCCTGAAGCGCATTCAAAGCGGTGAATACGCCAAGATGTTCATCAGCGAAGGCCGCCTGAACTACCCCTCGATGACAGCCCGTCGCCGTCAAAACGCCGAGCACGCCATCGAACAAGTGGGTGGCCAGCTGCGCGCCATGATGCCCTGGATTGCCAAGAACAAGCTGGTGGACCAGACCCGCAACTAAAAACTTCTGTAGGCTGTGTCTTGCAGCCTCTGCCTCAAGGCCACTGCCTGTGCAGTGGCCTTTTTCTTTGTGGTGCCCCAGCGCACGGCGCTACACTGGATGGCAGTACAGGAGGCGCATGGCCACCTGCGTAAAATACTATGGTTTTAATAGCTGCCGACAAGTTGTTGCGGTGGCGCACTGGAGGTGCATTACATGCATGACAGCAAAGACGCCCTAGCAGGCGAGTCTGGCGTAGTGGTACGCAAGCGCCGCAAAGGCATCTACATCCTGCCCAATTTGTTCACGCTTGCGGCCTTGTTTGGCGGCTTTTACGCCATCGTCATGGCCATGAACGGGCGTTTCGACTTGGCTGCATACGGCATTTTCTGTGCCATGGTCCTCGACAGCCTGGATGGCCGCGTGGCACGCATGACCAACACCCAAAGCGCCTTTGGTGAACAAATGGACTCGCTGTGCGACATGGTCTCGTTTGGCGTGGCCCCTGCGTTGGTCGCCTACGAGTGGGCGCTGAAGGGGCTGGGGCGCTGGGGCTGGATTGCCGCCTTTGTGTACTGCTCATGTGCAGCATTGCGTCTGGCACGTTTCAACGTGAATACCGGTGTGGTGGACAAGCGCTGGTTCCAGGGTCTGCCATCACCTGCAGCGGCGGCGCTGGTCGTCGGGTTCATGTGGGTGCTCAATGACTTCGGTGTGGTCCGCGGTGATGACGGCATGCTCACCTGGGTGCAGATGATGTGGGTCATGTTTTTCCTGACCTTGTACTCGGGTCTGACGATGGTGACCAACGTGCCTTTCTACAGTTTCAAGGACATCAACATGAAGCGCAGCGTGCCCTTCGCTGCCATCATCTTGATTGTGCTGGCCATCGC
>JAEYRT010000079.1 GCA_023435325.1 Pseudomonadota bacterium
GGGCAAGATGCTGTTCTGGAACCGTCTGGGCAGCGCGGCGCAGCAAAAAGTGCATGCCAACTGGCAGCGCGTGCGTTTGTTTGGCGGGCTGTTGCTGATGTTTTTGGTGGGCGGCATTGCTGGCGCCCTGGGCTTTCAAAACTGGGGTTTTGTGTGCGTGGTGCCGCTGGCCCTTTTATTGATGGCGGTGTCGCTGCCGCCGCTGTGGGTCGATGGCAAGAAACTGCGCCATCGTTATGTGTCCCACGATGTGTAAAAGATAACGAGACAATCCCATGCAAACTAATTTAGCGTCCGAATTTCTGGGTACTCATGCGGGTCAGGAGGCAGAGGCCATCCTGCGCAAATGCGTGCATTGCGGCTTTTGCACTGCAACCTGTCCCACCTACCAGACTCTGGGTGATGAGCTGGATGGCCCCCGCGGGCGTATCTATCTCATCAAGCAGGTGCTGGAAGGGAATGCGCCCACACGCGCCACGCAGGAGCACCTGGACCGCTGCCTGACCTGCCGCAACTGTGAATCGACCTGTCCGAGTGGCGTGCAATACGGCCACTTGGTGGACATTGGCCGCAAGGTCGTGGAAGAGAAGGTGCAGCGTCCGCTGGGCGAGCGCCTGCAGCGCTGGGCCCTCAAGGAGGGCGTGACTTCGCCGCTGTTTGCTCCCGCCATGAAGCTGGGCCAAAGCGTGCGCGGTCTGCTACCAGAGAGCATCAAGGCCAAGGTGCCGCCCAAAACCGAATATGGCAACTGGCCCACGCGCGAACATGCACGCAAGGTGCTGTTGCACATGGGCTGTGTCCAGCCTGCCATGCTGCCCAACATCAATTACGCCACGGCACGTGTGCTGGACGCCGTGGGCATTCAAAGTGTGGTGGTCAAGCAAAGCCAGTGCTGCGGCGCGGTGAAGTACCACTTGAACGACCACGACGGCGGCAAAGCGAACATGCGGGCCAACATCGATGCGTGGTGGCCCGCCGTGGAAGCCGGTGAAATTGAAGCCATTGTGAGCAACGCCTCGGGCTGTGGCGCCATGATCAAGGACTGGGGCCACATCCTGCGCCACGAGCCCGCGTACGCAGAAAAAGCGGCGCGCATCAGTGCCCTCACACGGGACCTGAGCGAGCTGCTGCCCGCGCTGTTGCCCGAGCTGGCCGAGAAGCTGCAAGGCCACGTGCAGGTGGACCAGCGTCCCATGGCCTATCATCCGCCGTGCACGCTGCAGCATGCGCAAAAGCTCAAGGGCGTGGTCGAGGCGAATCTGGGCAAGCTGGGCTTTCAGCTCACCACAGCGCGCACGGAGTCCCACCTGTGCTGTGGTTCGGCGGGCACCTATTCCATCTTGCAGCCCAAACTGTCCAAAACCCTGCGCGATCGCAAGCTGCAGGCACTCGGTGAAGCCGTGGCACAGCCGGCAGCGATTTTGTCGGCCAATATCGGCTGTATCGCGCACCTGCAAAACGGTACGGACGTGCCTGTGCGCCACTGGGTGGAAGTGCTGGATGAGGCGCTGCAGCGCTAAGCCCGTTGCAGGCTTAGGGGGCTTGGTACACACGCAGGTCGCAATGCTGGCATCATCGCGGCTTTGATTTTTCTTGCACTGGCTTTTTGCCCATGACCGAATCTGTGTCCTCCACTGTTGAAAACGCGGCATCCGCCGCAGCTGCTCCTGCGCGTACAGACCGTCGCCCCAATCACCGTGGTGGTCGTGGTCGTGCTGCGCAGTCGGCCCAACCTGCACGCCCTGCGCGTGAATTGCATCCTGTGCTGGCACAGCTGGCGCAGTTGCACCCCGTGCTGTTTGGTGAAACTGTGCTGCCTTTGAAGCGCGGCATTTTCCAAGACCTGATAGCTTTGCATGGCGAGGCCCTGGACAAGGCGGGTTTGAAGGTGGCGTTGTCTATCCACACCCGCTCCACCCGCTATCTGAATGCGGTGGCATCGGGCGCTGCACGCCACGATTTGCAAGGCAATGTGGTGGAAGCCATGGCGCCCGAACACGTGTTCCACGCACTGGTGGAAGTGTTCAAGCGCAAGAAGCCCCGCGAAGGCCAGGACCTGCAAGCCACTTTGCGCCGCCGCATGGCGACTGCTTTCATTGAGTCAGGTTTGACCCGCGAAGCCTATCTGGAAGTGGTGCAGGTGCGTGATGAATCCACGCAGGCCCTGCTGGATGCAGCACTGACTGAAGTGGCCGAGCAAGATGCCAAGGCCGAAGCCGTGGAACGCGCCTATGTGGCCAGCGGCTCGGGCGATGTGCTGGCATTTGCCGATATGTACGGCATGAACGCACACACCGTGATGCGCCAGCTGCGCCGTGCCAAGCAGCTGCAGGCAGGCAAGGCTGCATAAGCAGCCCTCCATGGAAAGCACAAGGGACCCGCGGGTCCCTTTTTTATGCGTAAGGTACAGGCGCTTGCAAGGCAGACTCGATGTCTGCCGCTAGGCTTTGCGGTGTGACCTTGGGTGCGTAGCGCTGCAGCACGCGCCCATCACGCCCGATCAGGAATTTGGTGAAATTCCATTTGATC
>JAEYRT010000170.1 GCA_023435325.1 Pseudomonadota bacterium
TTGTTCAGCGGTGTGAACTCGTCGGCAGAGGCTTTTCGGAAGTTGCAAAAGGGTCAGCTCACGGCCTTGGCTGGCGGGCACTTTCTGGCAGGAGCCTGGAGCATGGTGATGCTCTATGACTATCACCGGGGCATTGATTTCGCGGATGAAGGCATGGAACTGCAGCACCCCATGTTCATCCTGTTTGATGCGAAAAACAGTGCGCAATTTGAACAACGTTTTGGCGATGAGGCTGCCAGCCTGAACTTTCGCATGTGCAGCAAATATTTGAATCCACAGATCAGGACCTACAACTTCGATCTGGCCAAATTGCTGCCCTAAAAGGGTCTCTCTGTGAAACGCGACCACGCTGAATTTCGCTCTATTTCCACGTTGATGCTGCAACGCATCATTGTTCTGGCCATGGTGTGCCTGGTGGTGATCGGTGGTACCCAGGTTTGGCTGGAGCGTCAAAAACAGGAAAAACAGTTTTTGCACACCATGGCGCTGATTGTGGAAACCAGCAGCCGTGCGATTGCCAATGCGCTGTGGGATATTGAGCGTGATGTGTTGCTGCACCAGATCGACCGCTTGACTGAAGTGGATGCCGTCGGGTTTGTACGCGTCAGTGTGAATACCACGGGCGAGACGATCACAGCAGGTCGATCGGGCGCCAGCCAAGACGTGCCTTCATATCAGGCAACGATCTATTCACCCGATTACCAGAATCAGGCTCTGGGAACGATTGAGATATGGGCCGACCGGGCTTTCCACCGGGAGCTGCTGTGGACATCGCAAAAAAACGTGATTCCCGGGTACATCATTTTTACGGTGCTCATGTGCGGCATGGTTGCCTGGGTCATGCGTCGAGATCTGGGCATGCCCTTGCGGCAAATTGCCGATTTTGTGCGGAACTTGAAGCCGGAGGCCTTGAGCCAGCCGCTGGAAATCCGCAGGCCCGAACGCGTGCGTGCGGATGAAATCGATATGGTGATGCAAGGCTTTCAGCACCTCCAAAGCGCACTGGATCGCCATATCAAGGACCTGGATGGTCTGGTGCGCGAGCGCACGGCAGAGCTGTCTGCCCTGGTGGACGAAGTCAAGCGCCTATCGCAGCTGGATGCGCTGACTGGTGCCTACAACCGTCGCGCCATGGAACTGCGCCTGCCTTTGGACATGGAACGCTGCATGCGCTACGGGCGCCCGTTTGCCTTGATCTTTACCGACATTGACTACTTCAAACGTATCAATGACCAGTATGGTCATGCGGTGGGAGACGAGGTGTTGCGTGAAGTGGCGCGGCGGCTACAGGCCAGCTTGCGCACCAATCTGGATTGGATGGTGCGTTTTGGTGGAGAGGAGTTTGTCATCTTCCTGCCAGAAACCGATGCGACCCACGCTGTCAGTGCAGCCAAGCGCTTGGCTGAGACGATTCGCACGACACCATGGAAAGGCCAGGGGGTCGAGCTGGCACTGACCTGCAGCTTTGGTGTGGCGGAGTACCGCGAAGGTGATTCGATGGAAAGCCTGCTGGAGCGGGCTGACATCATGCTGTATCAAGCCAAGCACACAGGCCGGGATCGCGTATGCGTGGATCTGGGTGAGGCTGTGACGTAAGCAGCGATGCGCTAGTGCGTCAATGCGTCAAAACAGCTCTACGTTGTCGTGGGAAACCTGGGTGGTGTGCAGCAGACCTTGTTCATGCAGGCTCTCATAGTGGCACACGCGATTGCGTCCATTTTCCTTGGCGTAATACAGCGCCTGGTCAGCCTGCCCCAAGATTTCCACAGGGGAGCACATCTTGGCACCGGCAAAGCCGATGCTGACAGAGACATGGCCCACTTGCGGAAACTCGTGGGAGGCCACCATTTTGCGAAAGTCCTCCAGCGCGGCCAGGGCGGTCTTTTGGGACATGCTGGGCATGAGTACTACGAACTCTTCGCCACCAAAACGAAAAATGCGGTAGCGTGAGTCAAAAGCAGCGCGCAGCAGGTTGGCCACCAAGATCAGGACTTCATCACCAAACAAGTGACCGAAGTGGTCATTGACCTGCTTGAAGTGATCGATGTCAATCACTGCCAACCAGGGCAGCTGACAAGCATCCTTCTGGTGCACCGTGCTCGCGAAGCGGATCAAATGCTCATCAAAAGTCTTGCGGTTGAGCAAACCGGTGAGGGCATCGCGCTCACTGTAATCCAGCAGACTCTGGTAGTTTTGATAGACGCTGAAGATGCCGGTGATAACGTCCAGATTGTGCGTCGTAAACGGTTCGGACTGAGTGATCTCAATGCAGGCATGTACCTTTTCGTGCATCCAGACAGGCAACCAGATCACATGTCGGTCTGCAGCAAAAGCATGCTGGGCTTGTTGAGCTTTCGTGGCAATGCATGCTTCAAGAAATGGCAATTCTCGCAGTGCAAAGCTTTGTGGATCATTGGCAAAGTCCTGGGGAGCACTTACCAGTTGCGATCCCTGTAGCCATGTTCTGGGGCGGACCAGGTAGTGGTCGTCCAGCCTGAGCAGCTCCAGCGCCCGGACGTTGGTGATGCTGGGCAACTGCAAAAAAGTGGAAAGCACAGACAGTTCCAAACGCAAATGGTCGCGTTGACATGTCATCTGAACCAAGTTCTGCAGGATGTGCATGGAAGTCCGGGGGCTGTGATGTCGTGGCAGCTAGCGCTTGATAAAGACCAAGTCCCAAACACCGTGACCTAAGCGCAAACCGCGGTTTTCAAATTTGGTCAGTGGGCGGTAATCAGGCTTGTTGGCGTAGTTTTCTGCAGTGTTGGCAAGCTGGGGTTCGGCGTTCAGCACTTCCAGCATCTGAGCTGCGTAAGGTTCCCAGTCGGTGGCGCAGTGGATATACCCTCCTGGTTTCAAACGGCTGGCCAGCTTGGCTACCAGAGGGCTTTGGATCAAGCGACGCTTGTTGTGTTTTTTCTTGTGCCAGGGATCGGGGAAAAAGATGTGTACGCCATCGATGCTGCTGTCGGGCAGCATGTGGTCGATCACCTCTACTGCGTCGTGTTGCAAGATGCGGATGTTGTGAATATCTTGCTCACCAATACGCTTGAGCAGAGCGCCGACACCGGGTTCATGCACTTCGCAGCACAGGAAATTGTCCTCGGGGCGCACGCGTGCGATGTGGGCAGTGGCTTCCCCCATGCCGAAGCCAATTTCCAGGATCAGCTTGCCTTCACGCCCGAATGCGGCAGATGCATCCAGCGGAGCATTGGCATAGGGCAGCAGGAATTTCGGTCCCAGATCTTCGAATGCCTTGGCTTGGCCCGTGGTGACACGGCCGGTGCGGCGCACGAAGCTGCGGATAGTTTTGGGAAAGGCCACATCCGCAGGCGCTTGGCCGGCAGCAGGCTGGGAAGTGGGGGCTGTGGTAGTGTCAGCCATGGGGTTGGTTTGATGCTCAGTCACGCTGCACATTGTAAGTGGCTTGCCACTGACACACCCACTGGGCCAAAGCATCTGGCAGTGAGGTTTCAGGGCTTACAGCGTGCAACTGCAAGTTCTGTGCCGCTGTGTTCAAGACTTGCAAAGGCTGGCTCACATCCACAGCTGGTGCACCATGTTGCTTGGAGAGCTTTTCGCCATCGGGCATGCACACCAAAGGGGTGTGCATATAGCGGGGATGCGGCAGGCCCAGGGCACTTTGCAAGAGCAGTTGGCGGGGGGTGTTATCGGTCAGATCTTCGCCGCGCACGACATGTGTGATCCCCTGCAGGCCATCATCAACGACAACCGCCAGTTGATAGGCATATAGGCCGTCTGCACGCTGCAGCACAAAGTCACCTGTCACTTGCGCTGGTGCTTGCATCAGGGGGCCCAGACGGCGATCTGTCCAGGACACAGTGTCGCCGGTCAAAGAAAAATGAGCATTCGACGCTTGTGCATCCGCCCTTGAAGGCCAATTCTTTATGAATTTCTCCAGAGCGAAACGCCAGCTGCGGGCAGTTTTGCCATGCAATCCTTCGCGGCAGGTGCCTGGATAAGGGCGTTCCACATGGCGCTGGTGGTTCCAACCAAGCTGTTGCCAGGCTGCCTCCATATCCTTGCGTGTGCAAGCGCAAGGATATGCCAGTCCATTGCTGAGCAATTGCTGCAAGGCCTGATCGTATAAATCGTGGCGCTGGGATTGCCACACGGGGGCCTCATCAGGCAGCAAGCCGCATTGGGACAGTTGCTGCAGGATGACGGTATCAGCTCCCGGCTGGCACCGCGGCGGGTCAATATCTTCGATGCGCACCAGCCATGTACCCTGGTGGGCACGGGCATCGAGCCAGCTGGCCAATGCGGCGACCAGTGAACCTGCATGTAGGGGGCCGGTCGGTGAGGGGGCAAATCGCCCGCGGTAGGGGAGCGTGTTCATGGCTCGGATTCGGCAGGGGGCAGCGTCAGGGTTTCGCAGAGCTGCGTTTCAAGGGATCAAAAAACGGCGGTGGTTGTGCAGCAATGCTTGTTGCGTGACCGGACTTTCAAGCTGGTTCAGCCACCATTGCAGCGCCTTGCCAAGGCCACCATGGCTGGGCTGCTTCCAGGCATAACGCATGCGCAGCAACCGTGCCGGGCGGGTCACAGCTTTGCTCATCAGCAGCCCGGCCTCGATATAAGGCCGGGCCATGGGCTCTGGCAGGAAGCCGCAACCAATGCCGCGCACCTGTGCATCGATCTTGGCCTGGACAGCATCCACGGTAAAAATGGCCTGACCATCCAGCAGGCCGATGGAAGTTCTTTCTTTCTGCGCCGAGTCTGCCACCACAACCAGGCGGTGCTCGAGCAGGATTTCATCGGTGATGGCTTCCTCCACCGTAGCCAGGGGGTGTGAGGGTGATACGGCAAACACGAATCCCAGATCGCCCAGATCCTGCATCTGCAAACCCGAAATGCTGGTGTTGCTGCTGGCGATGCCCAATGCCAGATCTGCGCGGCCATTGCTCAGATTTTCCAGGGGGCCCGTCAAAATGCCTGTGCCCAGTTTGATCTTGGTGGGTGCTCCCAAGTTGTAGAACGCCTGCACCAGATCGAACAGCGTGTTTTGCGAGATCACGCCATCGGCAATGATGGTCAGCTCGGGCTCCCAGCCGGTAGCCACGCGACGCACGCGATGAGCGACCGCATCGATGTCTTGCAGCAGACGGGCACTTTCAGCAAGCAAGGCCTGGCCAGCTTCTGTCGGCTGAGCCTGGCGGGCGCTGCGGTCGAACAGCAGTACATCCAGGGCTTCTTCCATTTGACGCACACGATAGGTGAGTGCGCTGGGTACCAGTCGCAATTGCCGGGCGGCAGCGGCGAAGCTGCCGGTGTCGGCAATGACTTGCAACATGGCAAGGCTGTCTGGCGTTAAAACATCACGGGGGCTTGGCATGGTGCAGGCCATTCATTCAAAGAGTTTGAATGATGCCATCAAACTGCTTGGCCCTATCAATAGGCTTTGACTTTTAAAGTAATCCCTATTGCAGCGTGGCTGCGCTTGATTCGAAAGAGGCCCTACATGATTCAGATTCGACGCTCACAGGACCGCGGTTATGCAGACCATGGCTGGCTCAAGTCCTTTCACAGCTTTTCCTTTGCAGGTTATTACGATCCCCAGCACATGGGATGGGGCAATTTGCGTGTCATCAACGAAGACCGCATTGCACCGCAGACCGGCTTTGGAGCGCATCCACACCGCGACATGGAAATTGTGAGCTATGTGCTCGAGGGCGCACTGGCGCACCAAGACAGCATGGGCAATGTGCAAACCATTCATCCTGGAGAGGTGCAGCGCATGACGGCAGGCACGGGTGTCACGCACAGCGAGTACAACCATGCGCAGACGCAGACACACTTTTTGCAGATATGGCTGCTGCCCAGGCAGTCCGGGCTGGAGCCGGGCTATGAGCAAAAGCGCTTTGCCGATGCAGAAAAAATCAACCAGCTGCGTCTGGTTGCTTCGCCAGATGGTGCGCAGGGTTCAGTTCATTTGAATGCCGATGCACGCATTTATGCCAGCTTATTGCGGCCAGAGGCAGGTGCCGAAGTGCAGCTCGAGCATGCGTTGCCACCGCATCGCAAAGCCTATGTTTTCGTGGTCAAGGGTGAGGTGGTAGTGGCGGGTAAAAAGCTGACAGCGGGGGATGCATTGCTTGCCGACAATGAGCCTGCGCTTTCATTTGCGAGCAACCAGAATGCAGAGTTCTTGCTCTTTGATCTTGTTCCTTAAGGCACCGTAGCAGATTTCATCACTAGGGCTCCGCTCTTTAGAAAGAAGATATGTATCAACCTATGCATGCTCCCCTGGCTTTGATTGGCCGCTTGTTGACGGCTTGGCTGTTTATTCCGGCCGGCTTTGGAAAGATCGCAGGTTATTCGGGTTCCGTCGCTTATGCGGCGTCGGCAGGCTTGCCGTTGCCCGAGGTCGGTGTCGCGGTAGGGCTGGCGATTGAACTCCTGGGCGGCATCATGCTGCTTGTCGGATTCATGACGCGGCCCGCAGCTTTGCTGCTGGCGTTGTTTACGCTGGTGGCGAGCTTTTTCTTCCATGCGTACTGGAGCCTTCCTGCCGATCAGGCCATGATGCAGCAGCTCTTGTTCAATAAGAACATGGCCATTGTGGGCGGTTTGCTGGCTTTCGCCGCTTTTGGTCCGGGTAGCTGGAGCATAGATGGCAAGCGCCAGCGTCTTTGACAAGAAGTGGTGACAGCTACCAGCGCAGGCTAAGCAAGCCCTGGTAGTCGTTGAGACCGTAAAAAAGGGCTACCTGCAGGTAGCCCTTTTGCTGTGTAGCAGCTTGGGTCAGGTCTTTTGTGCCGATGGCACCACTGTCTTGATGCGGTTGGCCAGTTGCGCAATCGCCAAAGAGGCCGCGCAACCGGGTGAAGCCTGGATCAAAAGTTGGCGGCGCATGACTGCTTCGCGCACCGCCTTGTCTGCGGGGATGTCGCCCATATGAATCAAACGCAGCGGCAGGCCTGAATCGGAATGTACGAAACGGTTGAGCACTTGCTGCAATTGACCTGTGATGGCACGCCCGTCGCCTGGTCGGGCAGCCTGATTGATTACCAGGCGCATGTTGTGACGTTTTTGCTGGGTGGTCAGCACCTTGATGGCCGCATAGGCATCGGTCAGCGAGGTCGGCTCCGGAGTCGCTACGATCAGGACTTCATGGGCCAGAGAGACCGAAAACAGCACCACGTCGGAAATGCCGGCCCCTGTGTCCAGCAGCACGATGTCGTAATTGGGCGCCAGCGTATCGATCACATGGATCAACTGGTTGCGCACTTCGGGCGTGAGGCGCGAATACTCCACCATGCCCGAGCCTGCAAGCAGGACGTGAAAGCCGCCCGGGGCCGTGATCACTGCATCTTTCAGCGAGGCTTTCCCGGTGAACACATCGTGCAAGGTCACCTTGGGGTAAAGATTCAGCACCACATCGAGATTGGCCAGGCCCAGGTCCGCATCCAGGACCAGGACCCGCAGTCCATGGCGTGTCAAAGCCGCCGCCAGATTGGCGGAGACAAAAGTTTTCCCCACCCCCCCTTTGCCACTGGTGACCGCGATGATGTGCGCGCCCGATGAGGGGCGTGGGCGCATGGCGATGGAGGGAGGGGTCACGGAAGCAGGGGTTGGGGACAGCACGTCGCTCATTTCAATGCATCCCTTCAATTGGCATCAGTGGTAATTTCCGTGGGCACAGACAAGGCTTCAAACCATTCTGCAGAGCACTCTTTGGACTCTGTATAAAGCTCGGGTATGAAGAGTAAATTTTTTTCTTCTGCGGTCACGGTGCTGTCAGGTTGTTGTTCGATTTCAATCCGGTTTCGCCCGGCGCTTTTGGCCAAGTAAAGATGCTGATCCGCACGCTCCAGCCAGAGTTGACGCGTGCTGCGAATCCATTGCAGGGCATAGGCTCCACCGATGCTGACCGTCACATTGATTGTCTGAAGGGCATCGATGGGAACGCGAAGCGCGTTCACCGTTTGGCGCACCCGCTCCGCCACACTTTGGCCATAAGCAGGTTGGCATGCGGGCAGCACGATGGCAAATTCTTCCCCGCCGTAACGGGCCAGGGTGTCCATGGGACGTATGCAGTGGGACAAGGCTTGCGCCACATGCTGCAGTACCGCATCTCCAGCAAGGTGGCCGTGCCGATCGTTGACTTGCTTGAAGTGGTCAATATCCACCATCAGCAGCAGTGCTACATCGCCGGAGCGCGCCACACGGTCCAGTTCCCGATCCAGTACGGAGTCGAAATGTCTGCGGTTGGCGCAACCTGTGAGAGGGTCACGCAGTGACAGCTCACAAAGCCCGTCAATGATGGACTGCAGACGTTGGAGCCCGGATTCCGGTGTGTCCTGTGAAGCAGCGTCTTGCTTTTCGCCCAGCAGCGCCAAAGCACCGTCCAAACGGAGCTTTTGCAAGGCAGTGGAGAAAAGCAGTTGATCGCCGGTCACGGAAAGGGATTCGGTGTAGTGAATGCAGTGAAGTGTAGCAGTCCGCGCAGACTTGGTGCGGCTTGCGAGCCTATTAGGCTGTACCAGTTTCACGCAGACAGGTCAACGCTTGGGTGTTGGTGCGATAAAGATGCAGATCAGGTCCTGCGACCAAAGCACCAGCCTTTTGCAGTATGGCTTCAACGGGCAGTTTTAAGCCGCCAATATGCAGGGAAATACCTTGCTTTTGCAGGCTTTGGCGCAGGCGAAAAAAGCTCTCCACGCCCGTGACGTCAATGCGGTTGATCGAATGGGCGTCCAGATACAGCATTTGCACATCGCTGCGTTGTTGCAACGCATCAGCGATGTAGCGCTCCAGTGCAGAAGCAGAGGCAAAGTCCCACTCCGCGTCCATGCGCAGCGCCAGCACGTGTGGCGCAAGCGGGGGCAGGTTCCAGATGCTGCGTGAACGCAGGCTGCCGTCGGCATGCTCGCCGATTTCCAGGATGCGTGGATGCAGGCGCTGATAGAGAAAGTGGCACAGGCTCAGCATGACGCCGGTGAGAACACCCCAGTACAGGCGTGGTGCCGTCGCCAATGTCAAGGCGAACGTCGTCAAAGCGATGCTGCCTTCCACGCGGGAGATGCGGAACAAGGCGCCCAGTGTCCTGGGCTGGATCAGATTCAGAACCGCGGACACCACGACGGCGGCCAGCGTTGCTTGCGGCACGTGGTAGAGCACAGGCATGAGCCACAGCACGGAGACGAGCACCATGCCGATGGCAAATACAGTGGCCCAGCCTGACTTGGCGCCTGAGTTGAGGGTGACGGCAGAGCGTGAAAAAGACCCGCTGATGGGAAAAGTGCCGCTGAAGCCTGCCACAACCTTGGCCATGCCTTGGGCGACGAGGTCCTGGTTTTCATTCCAGCGGGTGCCGACCTTGCGATGCTCTGCCTGGGCGCTGGAGGCAACTTCCAGAAAACTCACCAGGCTGATCATCAACACGGGCAGTAGCAAACGGCTCACCTGCTCCGCACTGATGACGGAAGGAATGAACAGGCTGGGCAGCCCGGCTGGCAGGTGACCCACGATCTCGCCTCCCCGCTCTGCAAATCCGAGCGCAGCACTCGCAGCCGCGCACAGCGCGATCACCATGATGGCCGCAGGCCAGCGCGGTGCCAGCCGTTTGAGCAGCAGCAAGAGGGCAAAACTGCTCAAACCAAACAAGGCGGCCAGGCCATCAAAGTGATGCAGGCTTGGCGCATGCAACAAGGCACTCCAGGTACTGCGCAGGCCCAGCAGATCCGGCAGTTGGGACAGCAGAATCAGAATGCCTGCCGCCTGTGTAAAACCGTTCAGTACGGGGGACGTGACGAGGTTGACCAGCCAGCCGCCGCGCAAGGCACCCAGCAGCCACTGCACGGCACCGGCCATCAGGGCCAGCCATGCTGCCAGCGTAACCCACTGCGCACTTCCGGGCTCTGCCATGCCGGCCAGCGATGTGCCAATCAGCAGGCTGGTCAGGGCGGTAGGCCCAACACCGAGTCTTGGAGAGGCTCCCCACAGCACGGCCACGAGGGAGGGCAGCAGTGCAGCATAAATCCCTGTCACCAACGGCATGCCAGCCAAGGCGGCATAGGCCACCCCTTGTGGCAACAGCATCAATCCTATGGTGACCCCCGACAGCATTTCATTGCGCGCCAATGCGGGTGTGAGTCTGGGCCAGGAGAGAAAGGGGAGCCAGGAAGAAAAGTGCATAGAGTCTGATTGTGAGCGCTTTTGAGTAGGGCTTTGTTCTTCGGGCTTGTCCTACGGTGGGTTCGGTGCTCTCCCACCATTTGTAACTGAGGCGGAATTTACAGTGCTGACAAGTGGCCAAGCCAATGCGTTGTGAGGCCTTCCGTCATAGCGACAAATCTACTGTGGAGTTCTAAATCATGACCATCTCTCATCAAAGCATCATGCGTGTTCTGGCCGTTTCTGCTCTGGCACTGGGCCTGGCTGCCTGCGGCCCCAATGACGACAACCAAACTGCAGGCCAGCAGTTAGACAACACCATCAACCGTACTGAACAGGCGGCAGACAATGCGCGTGCAGAAGCAGATCGTGCCGCACAGAACGCCGGTCAGGCGATGGAAAATGCCGCCGACGCGACACGTGACGCTGCGGCAAACGCTGCCGATGCCACACGTGATGCCGCTTCTGATGCCATGAACGCAGCCGGTGAAGCCGGTGTGACTGCACGCGTCAATGCGGCCTTGGTGGGGGATCCAGAACTGAGCGCGCTGAAAATCAATGTGGACACCAATGGTTCCGTGGTGACGCTCAATGGTGATGCCCCCAATCAGGCGGCCAAGGACCGTGCGGAAGAGTTGGCCAAGGCTGTTGATGGCGTGACTTCCGTCAACAATCTGCTGACCGTGAAGTAATCACTTCCAGGAAGAGGGGAGTGAAGGGTGCTGCCCTGCCCCAATTTTCCCTAGGGTCATCTCCAAACAACAAGGCTGCCTTCTGGCAGCCTTTGTTTTGAGCGTAAATCCGCGTGCGCCGCTTACCATGTGGGAATGACTGAACAAGCCCGCCACATCACCACCGACCTGGTGCATCACAGCTACCAGGCTCCCAGCGCTTTTTCTGCCCCGCAGCCCGCGGTGCACAAGGCATCGACCGTGATTTTTGACAGTGTGCAGGACATGCGCACGCGCCGTTGGCTGGACAAAAGTGGCTACACCTATGGCCTGCATGGCACGCCAACCACGTATCAGCTGGAGGAGCGCTTGTGCAGCCTGGAAGGCGGCAAGCAGTGCCTGCTGGTGACCAGCGGTTTGAACGCCATCAGCACCGTTGCGCTGGGGCTGTTGTCAGCAGGCGATGAGGTGCTGATTCCGGACAATGCGTACGGGCCGAACAAGGATTTTGCCGAACATGAACTGGCCCGCTGGGGTATCCGCCACGCATGGTATGACCCCATGAACGTGCAAGATCTGCAAGCCAAGATCACGCCCCAGACCAAGCTGGTATGGCTGGAGGCTCCGGGCAGCGTGAGCATGGAGTTCCCAGATCTGATCGCGCTGGTGCAGACCTGCCGCGCGCAGGGTGTGACCACGGTGCTGGACAACACCTGGGGTGCAGGCCTGGCGTTTCAGCCGTTTGACTTGCTGGGCGACGGTGGCAGCTTGGCCGTGGACGTCTCGGCCCACGCACTGACCAAGTACCCCAGTGGCGGCGGCGATGTGCTCATGGGCAGCATCATCACGACCCAGCAGGCCCTGCACATGCGCATCAAGCTCACGCACATGCGGCTGGGGATTTGCATTGGTGCCAATGATGCCGAAGCAGTTTTGCGCGCCTTGCCCAGCATGGCGCTGCGCTATCACGCCCAGGATCAGTCTGCGCGCACCCTGGCTGCAGCTCTGCAGCGTCAGGAAGCCGTGGTGCAGTTGCTGCATCCGGCATTTGCGGGCGCCCCCGGACATGCGCACTGGCAGCAGCTGTGTGGTGCAGCGCAGGCTGGCAAAAGCGCGGCGGCGGGCATTTTCAGCGTGGTGATCGACAGTCGCTTCGAGCAAGCTGCCGTTGACATGCTGTGCGACAGTTTGCAGCTGTTCAAGCTGGGCTACAGCTGGGGTGGCCCCATGAGCCTGGTCATGCCTTATGAGTTTGACAGCATGCGCGCCTGCGGCCGTGGCCAAGTGCAGGCAGGCACCGTCGTTCGTTTTTGCGTGGGTCTGGAGGACACCCAGGACCTGCTGCGCGATCTGGCGCAAGCCTGGGAAAAAGCCTTTGGCCAAGCCTGGAAGGATTGAGAACATCCATCAATAAAAAGAGCAGCTAACGCATGATGAGTAATGGTTTCAGGTATAAAACTATTTGAAAACCTTATGGATCAAGCGTTGGTAGCTCTCTTTTTAAAAAGGCTGCCATCATCTTTCATGGGTATCTCCCAACCACCTCCGCTTCGGGATGCCCAGCTTTGCTGATCCGCACCCGCTGGCAAGGGAATCGCAAGGTGTTAGAGTGGGACAGCGCATTTGGACGCTGAGTAACGAAAGACACCATTGGCCACACCCAACTACGGATACGAAAAGCGTCAACGCGAGCTGGCGAAAAAAGCCAAAAAAGCAGAGAAATTGCGCGAGAAGGCCGGGCGCAAAAAATGCCCGAATGACGCCGCTCCCGCCACAGCGCAATCTGATTCCCCGCACACGTCTTCTGAATGAAATAAGCCAGCTTTTTGCTGGCTTTTGTTTTGTCCAGGTATGGGTTTGCGGATCGTTCGTGCGCGCGCTATTTCAGCATGGGGCGCAGCAGTGGCCACACATTCTCAAGCATGATGGGTTGCGCCTGGGCGGTGGGATGAATGCGGTCGGCCTGGAACAAGGCCGTGGGGTTCGCTGCGTCCGCCACGTCCTTGAGGAAAAACGGCAGCAACTGTGCCTGGTGCGTCTGGGCCACTTGCCCGTACATCTGGGCAAAGTCCTGGGCATATTTTTTGCCGTAATTGGGGGGCATCTGCATGCCCAGCAGCAGGACTTGGGCACTGGCTTGCTGTGCGGACCGTATCATGGCCCCCAGGTTGTCGCGTGTACCCTGCAGGGGCAGACCACGCAGCGCATCATTGCCGCCCAGTTCAATGATGACAACGGTGGGGCGGTGCTTTTGCAGCAAGGCAGGCAGGCGCGAACGCCCGCCGGACGTGGTGTCGCCACTCACGCTCGCATTCGTCACCTGCGCGTCGATCTTTTCCTGCGCCAATCGTTGCTCCAGCAGATGCACCCAGCCCTGGCCGCGTGCCAGGCCGTATTCCGCACTCAAAGAATCACCCAGCACCAGGATGTGCGCCTTTGCCTGGCTCTGTGCATGGCTGTGAAAAGCGAAGGGCATGACACTGCAGGCCATTGCAGACGCGATAAAGTGGCGGCGGTTTTTCTTTGTTCGTGCGTTATGCATGCTTGCTACAAGGCCTTTCATGTCTGCTGATTTGTCGACCGCGCCCGTGATTGAAGTGGAACACCTGCACAAAAGCGTGACAGATTCCAGCGGGACACTGGAGATTTTGCGCGATATCCATTTTCATCTGCGTGCGAAGGAGACGGCAGCCATTGTCGGAGCTTCAGGTTCGGGCAAGAGCACGCTGCTGTCGATGCTGGCAGGGCTGGATACGCCCAGCAGCGGCACCGTGCGGCTGCTGGGGCAAGATATCTTCGCGCTGGATGAAGATGGCCGCGCTGCCTTGCGGGGGCAGAAAATCGGCTTCGTGTTTCAGAGCTTTCAATTGCTGCCCAATCTCACGGCGCTGGAAAATGCCATGCTGCCGCTGGAGCTGGCCGGGGTGCGGCGCGCACGCCAGCAGGCGCAGGAGATGCTGCAGCGCGTGGGCCTGGGCCAGCGTCTTGGTCATTACCCCAGGCTGTTGTCAGGGGGCGAACAGCAGCGCGTGGCACTTGCGCGTGCATTTGTGGCGCAGCCTGCCGTGTTGCTGGCCGACGAGCCAACAGGCAGCCTGGACCATGCCACGGGTGCTGCCGTCATGGAGCTGATGCTGGAACTCAACCGCGAACACGGCACTACACTGGTGCTGGTGACCCATGACCGCGGCATTGCCGCCCAGTGCGACAGAACGCTGACGATCGAAGCCGGACGTCTGGTCTGACTGCCAAGGCTTTGCAAATGCCGCACAATCGCCGCATTTGTGAAAAAGGGGGCCTGGCCCCCGTGTATCTGGAATCCAACCATGACCGAAGCAACTGCACGCCCTGAACTGCCTGATCACCTGTCGATCGACCCCAGCAGCAAATTTTTTGTCCGCGAAGTGTTTGACCACGATGTTGGCATC
>JAEYRT010000182.1 GCA_023435325.1 Pseudomonadota bacterium
GCCATTGCCTTGCGCCAGGTGCTGCAGTGGATGGGCCCGCGCTTGATCTTTGGCCGCCGCCGCACCTGAACCCGAAAGAGAAAGACAGACCATGGTTGAATTTACTTTCTGGGACATTGCCTACCAACTGCTGCTGGCGCTGCGCTGGACGGTGGCGCTGTCCGTCATCGCCTTCATCACGGGCGGCTTGCTGGGCCTGGGCCTGCTGGTGCTGCGCCTGACACAGCTGCCCGGCGCAGCACGTGCCGTAGCGTGGTATGTGCAGATCTTCCAGGGCACGCCACTGCTGATGCAGATTTTCCTGACCTACTTCGGCCTGGCGCTGATGGGGCTGGACACCTCGCCCATGGTGGCCGCCTGTGTATGCCTGACGCTGTATTCGGCCGCGTACCTCAGCGACATCTGGCGCGGCTGCGTGGAAGCCGTACCCAAGGGCCAGTGGGAAGCATCGACCTGCCTGGCACTGAGCTTTACCGAGCAGCTGCGCCACGTGATCTTGCCGCAGGCGCTGCGCCTGGGCATTGCGCCCACCGCGGGCTTCATGGTGCAAATCATCAAAGGCACGGCGCTGACCAGCGTGATTGGTTTTGTCGAAATCACCAAGGCTGGGCAACTGATTGCCAATGCCACGTTCGAGCCGTTTCTGGTTTATGGCTGTGTGGCGGGTTTGTACTTTGCGCTGTGCTTTCCGCTGTCGCTGTGGAGCCAACGCCTGGAGCGCCGCCTGCGCCCGCAACGCTGAATTGTCTTTTGCTGAAGAAACTGGAATCTGTCATGACAACAACCCCCAACGTGGCTTCCCCTTCCATCCTGCCCTTGGTGGACATTGCCGGGCTGCGCAAGCGTTACGGCGACAACGAAGTGCTCAAAGGCGTGGACCTGCAAATCGCACGCGGCGAGGTGGTGTCCATCATCGGTAAAAGCGGCTCCGGCAAAAGCACGCTGCTGCGCTGCATCAACGGGCTGGAGAGCTTTCAGGGCGGCAGCCTGACCGTGCACGGCCAGCCGCTGCAGGCCGACAACCCGCAGGCCATGCGCGAGCTGCGCAAGAACGTGGGCATGATTTTTCAGAGCTTCAATCTGTTCCCGCACCTGTCCGTGGGCCGCAATGTGATGCTGGCACCCTCCCTGGTCATGCACCAGCCCAAGCATGTGGCACAGGCCAATGCCGAGCGCCTGCTGGCACGAGTGGGATTGGCCGAGAAGTTCGACGCCATGCCCGACCAGCTCTCGGGCGGCCAGCAGCAACGCGTGGCAATTGCCCGGGCGCTGGCCATGGACCCGGAAATTCTGCTGTGCGACGAAGTCACTTCCGCACTCGATCCCGAACTGGTCGGTGAAGTGCTGAGCGTGGTGGAAAGCCTGGCCGAGCAAGGCATGACGCTGATCATGGTGACGCACGAGATGAACTTTGCCCGCAAGGTCAGCGACAAAGTGGTGTTCATGCACCAGGGCAAGGTGCACGAAGTGGGCACACCCGAAGCGCTGTTTGGCACACCGCAAACCCCGGAGCTGCGCCAGTTTTTAGGACTTGCAGCGCATTGAGCGCCGTTGACGCCACCCAGCAATCACAGATTGCGCTGGAGGCGAAACGCCAAGCCGTAGGCCAGCGAGGTCACAAGGCTTGTGCTCACGCGCATCCAAAAAAGAAGCGGCTAACGCTTGTGTAGATTGAACTTCAGATACAAAACTATCTGAGATCCTTATCTATCAAGCGCTAGCCGCTCTTATTTTTTCTATTGCGCTGCGCGTGCGTAGGTCGAGGTGAACGAAGCCTTGGCAAGGGTGTTGGCATTGATCATGAAACCACCCACGGCAGTGGTTGCGTCTTCGGGGATGTCCAGCGACTCCACCGACAGGGCATGCACGGTGAAGATGTAGCGGTGTGGCTTGTCGCCGGGTGGTGGGCACATGCCACCCCAGGCGTAAATGCCATAGTCATTGCGCATCTGGCGTGCGCCTTGGGGCAGGTTGGTATTGCCCTTGGCACCGGCATTGGCCTTGAGTTCGGTGACATCGGCGGGGATGTTGATCACCATCCAGTGCCACCAGCCCGAGCCGGTCGGCGCATCAGGGTCATACACCGTCACGGCAAAGCTTTTCGTGCCTTCAGGCGCACCGCTCCACTGCAGCACGGGCGATTCATTGGCGCCGCCGCAGCCGAACATATCGGACTCGAAAACGGGCGCGATGCTGCCGTCGGCTGGAATATCGGGGCTGTTCAGGGTAAAGCTGCTCATTGCGTTGGTGCTCCTTATCAAATTTTTTCAGTATGCCTGGCTCTGTACACAGTGCAAGCTTTGTTGACTGCGGACATTGCCCCATCCCCAGCGCAGCCAGGCATCTGCTTGCACAATCGGCCCCCCAGCGCCCTGCGCGTTGTCTTCTTGAGATCTGTTTACTTTTTCATTGATTTTGCTATGCGCCTGCTGCTTGCCCTGCTCCTGCCGTTTTCCGTGTTCTTCACCATCGGCCGTCCCTTCGCGGGATTGTTGTGCCTGGTGCTGCAATTGACCTTGATTGGCTGGGTGCCCGCGGCGATCTGGGCGGTCTACGCCCTGAGCCAGTACAAGACCGATCAGAAAATCCAGAAAGCACTCAGCAATCGCCATCTCTGAGCCTGCGTGCGGAAAAGCCGCCACCCCCAAAAAAAGGAGCACCTCGGTGCTCCTTTTTTGTGGTCCGGTACCTCGGGCCTCAGGCTTACAACTCGCCGTAGCTGTGCAGGCCGGACAGAAACATGTTCACACCCAGGAAGGCGAAGGTGGTGATAGCCAGACCAATCAGCGCCCACCAGGCAGAAACCGTTCCGCGCAGCCCCTTCATCAAGCGCATGTGCAGCCAGGCGGCATAGTTGAGCCATACGATCAACGCCCAGGTTTCCTTGGGGTCCCAGCTCCAGTAGCCACCCCAGGCCTCGGCTGCCCACAACGCCCCCAGAACGGTGGCAATGGTGAAGAAGGCAAAGCCCACGGCGATGGATTTGTACATCACATCATCCAGGATTTCATAGCTGGGCAGGCGCGCCGCAATTGGTTTGCGCGCCGCCAGAATGCTCGCCACGATCAGGGCTGAAATGCCGAAGTACACAATCCAGTAGCTGCCACCGGACTCTTGGCTCTGGCGGAAGGCCAGTGGCTCAAAGCACAGGGCCACGCCCAACAGCCACAGCGGCGCAAGCTTGTACCATTTCGTCTCGTTGGCCTGCTGCTTGATCAGGTAGGCAAAGGCCACCATGGCCGCCAGCGCAAACGTGCCATAGCCGATGAAGTTGGCGGGCACGTGCACTTTCATCCACCAGCTTTGCAGTGCGGGCACCAAGGGCTGGATTTCGTGCGCTTCACGCACCACGGTGTACCAAAGCAAAAAGCCTACGGCAGCACTGACCACCAGCATCACAAAACCACCGAGTGCGCGGGTGTTGTATTGGGCTTCGTAGTACAGATAGAACAGCGCCGTCATCCAGATGAACATGACGAACACTTCGTACAGATTGCTCACGGGAATGTGGCCGATGTCGGGGCCAAGCAGGTAGCTCTCGAACCATCGCACCATGGTGCCGACCAGTGCCAGCGTGATGGCCACCCAGGTCAGGCGTGTACCGATCGAGCCAAAAGTGTTGCGCTCGCCCTTGGCGAACAGGCTGATCCAGTAGAACAGGGTGGCCATGAAGCACAGCACACTCATCCACAGAATGGCAGACTGGCTGGACAGAAAGTATTTGAGGCCAAAGACCGTGTCGGAGCGGTCGATGTGCGCCACCCCATCCGGCCCCTGGTACAGCCAGATCGCCAGCAGCGACAACCCTGCCACCGCCACCATGAGCGTGCTCAGCGGACGCCAGAACCAGCCCAGCCAGATCATGGTTGGAATCGTGCCGATCAAAATGCCTTTTTCATAGACATCCATGGCCTGGTGGTACTGACTCAGTGCAAACAGGCCGCCAGCGACCACCAGCGCCGCAAACAACCAGTCCATCCAGTCGCGGCGCGCGAAGTAGCCTTCGTTCAAGGTGATGGTGGAAGTAGTCGTCGTCGTGCTACTCATACAGAACGCTCCGTGGGGGATTGCATGGCGGCAGGCGCTGCCAGCAATTTCTCAGTCAAATTCTCGAACTCGCGATCAGTGTCCATGATCTTGCGATTGGATGACAGTGCCATGGTGGCTTGTGCCTGCTGACCCTGGGGCTGTACCCAGATCCAGAGGCGCCGGTCACGCACATACAGCATGGCAAAGACACCAATGATCAGGAACAGGCAGCCCAGATACACAATGTTTTTTCCTGGGGCACGTGCGACCTGGAAGACGCTGGCCTGTACCTGCGTGAAGTCCTCCATCATGAACGCCATGGGCGCAGGATAGAACTGCGCATCACTCAAGGCAAACACGGCCTGAGTCATGAAGGCCAGGGTCTGTTCACCGGGCTGCAGTGGCGGTTGGCCCGCCTGTTCGCGGCTGAGCTGTGCCAGATCGAACAGCACGCCATTCAGGATGCGGATCAGCACCTCGCTGGCACGCTCGCGCTCGGCAGTAGGTACATTGGCTTCCATGAATCGGCCAATGGCCTGCAAGCCACCATCCGGCACACCCTTGGCATCGCGCTGCCCCGTTCCCGCAAACAGCTCCACCGCACGCAGGGCGGATTGCTCCAGCGCCACGCGCAGGTCATCGCGGTCAGCAGCCACCGCCTGGGCGGCATAACGGCGCACCGCCTCTTTGCGCATGTCCGGGTTCAGCAAGGCCGCACGCATGCGCATGAAACCCTGCATGCTGCCCTGCTCGTCTGCAGGAATGCGCAGATAGCGGAAGGCCTCGGCCGGCGTCTCGCGCACGCCCAGCAGGAACATGGGCAGGCCATCGCCAAAATCGACCGGACTCATGTAATTTTGGTACTCACGCGCCTGACCCGAAGCGTCACGGAGCTTGTAACCAATGCTGGGACCGATATTGCGCAACTCTTTCTGGGTCACCGTCTTGTGGCCGCCGCCCAAGCGTGATTCGATGGAACTGCGCAGATCCACCTTGCGTACATCGACTTCCGTGCTGCCCCTGTTCTGGTCACTGAAGTTTTCCACATTGATGGTGCGCAGTTCCGTGAATTCCAGCGTCAGCCGATCTTCAGGTGTGCCAGCGCCGCTGCGCAGCAACTCGGTGCTGGTCCCGATATGGCCTTCGACCTCGAATGCTTCCCCACCTTCAGTGAAAGGCACGGCCTTGAGCCTGACGCGTGACCCACCATCATCAAAGCTGGACTGGTAGATCTCGATGCCCTTGTAACTGGCGGGATGGTTGACCTCAATGCGTTTTTCGACCTGCTCACCGGTTTCGCGGTCGTGAATGATCACGTCGCTGGCGAACAGCTTGGGCATACCGGTGTCGTAGTACTCCACGATGAACTTCTTGAGCTCCACCGAGAAAGGCAGCTCCTGCAGCAGCACGCCGTCAGACTGGTTCAGGATGGCAGTGTCGGCCTGTGTGCCCTCTGCCACCATCAGGTTGCCTCGGAAGGTCGGGTTGCGTAGTGACAGCCGGTGCTCCTGAGGCACATCGGAAATGCGTCCTGCCCCCGTGAAAGGCGTCTTGCCACCCAACCACATCTGTGCACGCACCACCAAGTCGCCGTCCAGCAGGCCGCCAATACAGATCAACACAATGGCGGCGTGGGCGGCGATATAGCCGAGCTTGTTGGCTGCACCGGCCTTGGCAGCCAGCATATAACCCTTGCCGCCAGCTACCTCGCGCTCTTGCAATTTCACCTTCCAGCCGCTGCGCGCCAGAATGCCCCCCATGCGCTGGGCGGCAGCCTGCGGTGCCTCGGCCAGTTCGGCTTCAGCCTTGTGATGAAACGCCTTCAGACTCTGTACCCGGATGTTTTCTTTGTAATTGCGCAGGTCCGCGATGTATTTGGGCGTATGGCGCAACAGGCACAGCGAAGTGCTGATGACCAGAAACGCCAGGATCAGCAGGAACCACCAGGCGCTGTAGACCGCATTGAGCTTGAGTGCCAGAAACAGCTCGGCCCAGAACGGTCCGAACTGATTGACATAGTTGGTAGCGGGTTCGTGCTGCTTGAGCACTGTGCCGATCACGGAAGCAATGCAAATAACCGAGAGCAGCGCAATCGCAAAGCGCATGGAAGCCAGCAATTCCAACAGGGCACGCATGCGCTGCGGGCGTTGCATTTCAGAGGGCTCACCAGGAAAAGAATCAGACATGGACAAAGACACAGGGCCCGAATGAAAAAAGGCGGGGCCATCGCATCATGATGGACCCGCCTTTTTTGGGATTATTTATGGGCGGCAAGTTCCCGCCAGAAACGGGAATTCTTGATTTAGCGCAAGCCGGCGATGTAATCTGCCACGGCTTTGATTTCGCGGTCATTGAGCTTGGCAGCCACATCGCGCATCTGGTTGTTGTTGCCACGCGAGCCATCGCGGAACGTATTGAGCTGCTTGACCGTGTAGTCTGCATGCTGGCCTGACAGACGAGGGTACTGCGCAGGAATACCAGCGCCATTGGGGCTGTGGCAGCTGGCGCACGCCGCAATATTGCGATCAGGCACACCACCGCGGTAAATACGCTCGCCCAGGACGACCAACTCCTTGTCGGTCGCAAAGCCAGGCTTTGCTTCCTGCTTGGCCAGCCACGCACTGATGTTGTTCATCTCTTCATCGGACAACATCATCGCAAAGCCCTTCATCACGGGATCAACGCGTTTGTCGCCCTTGAAGTCGTGCAACTGCTTGATCAAATACTCTGGATGCTGTTGTGCCAATTTGGGATTGACGACAATAGTCGAATTGCCATCCGCACCATGACAAGCTGCGCAAACAGCTTCATAACTGGCTTGACCTTTGACCAGATCAGGCTTGACTGGTTTTTCGCCCGCCGCAAAGGCCGGGAGAGCGGGTGCTGCCAGAGCGGCAGCCGTCAGCAAAGAGGCGAGCAACTTCATATTGTGGGTCTGGTTATGTGCGCAAAACTGCCAGATTCTACAATGACGCCTTAACGCTTCCTACTCCCCCATGACGACCAACTCTCCCGCATTTGCTTCGGGTCAAACTTCTGACCTGATTGATCCCAAGCTCGCCATGGGCTGGATGCACACGGCACGCTTTTTGACAACCGCCGCTCAGCTACATCATCTACCTTCCGTCGATGTACCCGAGATTGCCTTCGTGGGCCGCTCCAATGCGGGCAAATCCACGTCTATCAACACGTTGACGCAGCAAAAACAGCTGGCTTTTGCCTCGAAGAAGCCGGGCCGTACACAGCACATCAACCTGTTCGCCCTGGGCAAGCAGGGAGTGACCGACGCCGTGCTTGCCGACTTGCCCGGCTATGGCTATGCCGCAGTATCTCGCTCGGACAAGGAGCGCTGGCAGCGGGTGATGCTCAACTACCTGATGCAACGCGAAAGCCTGTCGGCGGTGGTGCTGCTGTGTGACCCGCGCCTGGGTCTGACCGAACTGGACGAAGCCTTGCTGCAGGCCATTCGCCCCCGCGTCGAAAAAGGCCTCAAGTTCTTGATTTTGCTCACCAAGGCCGACAAACTCACACGCGCCGAGCAAGCCAAGATTTTGTCCATTACCAAGCTCAATGCCGGTGGTGGCGAGGTCCGCATGTTCTCTGCGCTCAAGAAACAGGGTGTGGATGAAGTCGCGCAGCTGCTGTGGCACTGGTGTCACCCTGAAGGCTTGAACACAGGGAAAACAGAGGCCTCCGCGGTCGCCTCTGAGACGCCTGTACCACCAGCACCCGCAGAAGATTGAACGCATGAGCACCAAGGCAGGTGCTGCGGGAGGTCTTCATGGTTCGCACAGGTACGATCACCTTGCCGCATGGCATCACGTTGCACTGCCGCTCCAGCGGCCAGCCAGACCAGCCCTTGCTGGTCTTTTTTCATGGTTTTCCTGAAGGATCTTTTATCTGGGAGGACCTGTTGAAAACCCTAGGAGGGGATTTCTACTGTGTGGCGCCAGACCTACGCGGTTATGGACACTCCAGCCAGCCTGCGCAAGTGCAAGACTACCGGCCCAAGGCACTGGTGCAGGATCTGGTGGCGCTGATAGAAGCCCTCAGCCCCGGGCGCCCTGCAGCCTGTGTGATCGCCCATGACTGGGGCGGCGCACTGGCATGGAATCTGGCCAACCAACATCCGCGTTTGATGCAGCAACTGTGCATCCTCAACGCTCCCCATCCCGGCACATTCTTGCGCGAACTCCAAGGTAATCCACAGCAGCAGGCTGCCAGCCAGTACATGCACTATCTGCGTAGAACCGATGCCCCTGCACAATTGCTGGCCAACGGTGCTGAACGTTTGTTCGGTTTTTTCCAGCACGCCGATGGCAGCTGGCCTGCCTGGCTTACCCCTGAAATGCGTACCCGGTATCTATTGCACTGGCAGCAGGGCATGTTTGGCCCTTGCGCCTATTACGCTGCCAGCCCGCTGGTACCTCCACGCGGTGAAGATGCCGGTGCTCAGGCGCTGCAGTTGCCTGAGAGCCTGTTGCGCATTCAAGTACCCACACATGTGATCTGGGGAGAACAGGACCACGCCTTGCTTCCTGCGCTGCTCGATGGACTGGAGCAATGGGTCCCCGATCTGCACATCCATCGCATTCCGCACGCCAGCCACTGGTTGGTACATGAGGCACCGCAGGAGATAGAAGCCTTGCTACGCCAGCAAGTGCTCAAATAGAAAAATAGCTGCCAGTATCGGCAGCTTTGGGTGGGATGCGAGGGTAAACCTTATTTTCTCGCGTACAACGAAGGCTGTCCGTCCGGGCGTGTCTTGAAGCGCTTGTGCACCCAGTAATACTGCGCAATCATGGTACGGATGGCCGCTTCCAGCTCACGATTCATACGCGCCGTGTCCGCCACATGGTCTTGCGTGGGGAAGTTTTCCCACGCTGGCGTCATCTCAGCCACATAGCCCTCGGGTGTCATCCGGTTGTACAAGCCCACCACCTTGGCTTTGCCCAACCGCGCAAAGCGCGACAGTGACGGGATGGTGGCTGTTTCTGGCACGGCAAAGAAAGGCACGAACACCGAATCGTTTTTGCCATAGTCCATATCCGGCAGCAAATACAGCAGGCCGCCTTTGCGCAGCGTGGAAATAATGGGTTTCACACCATCGGCACGGTTGAGCATGCGCACATTGCCAAAACGCTGGCGGCCCGCCATGAACCAGGCGTCCAGCACCGGATCAGGGTTGGTCGCGAAGATCGATGTGAACTCACGCTTGGTATTCAAAGGCAAAGCCAAACCACCAGCATCCATGCTGTAGAAGTGCGGGGCAAACACGATCGTGGGTGTGTCGCCCTCAAGTTCCTCCACCGCACCCGTGAGCTTGACGCGGCTGCGCACCAAGGCCTCCGAGCCGAACCATAGCCAGCTGCGGTCCAGAAATGTCTGGCAGAAAATAACAATGCTTTCCTTGGCAAGGGCCTTGCGCTCCGCCTCGGTCTTTTCAGGAAAGCACAGCTGCAAATTGCGCAGCGCCTCCTTGCGACGCGGTGCTGCAGCCACATACAGCACATTCCCGCCCAGACGCCCCAGTCCGCGCAGCACGGGCAGTGGCAG
>JAEYRT010000186.1 GCA_023435325.1 Pseudomonadota bacterium
GGGTAGCGCTGCGGGTCGTCAGGCAGTTGCAGCAGCACATAGACGTCATCTCCGAGGCGGAATTCCCGCGTGGTTGCCACAAAAATCCCGCCTTCGGCAAACCAGGGAATGTAGGCCGCATACAAAGCCCCTTTGTCCCTCAGGGCCAGTTGCATCACACTCGGGCGAGAAGGCGGTACATGCATGCTCATAGCTTGTGGCTTTCTTGGTCGCTAAGCCTTGGAGTGTAAAACCGTGCGCGCCTGGGCCACAAGCGCCTCGGTCATCAGGCCCGCGTTGAAAGGATGCTCCGCCGTGCGCGCTTCCTGCGCCAGCGACTTGGCCCAGCGTGCCAGCAGCATGGGAGAAGGCGCCTGAGGCAGATGCTGTGGCGCAAAATAACGCGGGCTGGCACCTTGCGCCACGCACATGAGGTCATGGCACAGTTTCTGCAGCCACTGCACCACTTCTGGCTGCGACATATCGGCAAAAATGGCGACATCACCCGCTGCCACGGCTTTGGGCAGACGCTCGAAGAGCGCCAACCCCTTGCCCGCTTGTGCCATGCGCCAGGCATCCAGTGGCCGGCCACCTGCTGCACGCAGCCAAGCCTGCGCATCTTCAGCACTCAAGCCTTGCTGCTGCAGCCACTGCTGCATCAGCGCCTCGTGTGGCCAGACCATGGTGTGTGCCAGACAGCGGCTGCGAATGGTCGGCAGCAACTGGTGGGCGGCCTCTGTGGCCAGCACGAAGCGCACGTCGCCCGGTGGTTCTTCCAGCGTTTTGAGCAAGGCGTTGGCTGTGACCGCATTCATTTGCTCGGCCGGATAGACCAGCACCGCCTTGCCACGCCCGCGCGCACTGGTGCGCTGGGTGAATTCCACGGCATCGCGCATGGCATCCACCCGGATTTCCTTGCTGGGCTTGCGCTTTTTATCGTCAATCTCCGCCTGCGCCTTTTCGCTCAAGGGCCAGCCGCGCTCCAGCATATCCGTTTCGGGCATGAGCACGCACAGATCCGCATGGGCATGGACATCGATGCTGTGGCAGCTGGCGCACTGACCGCAGGCGCCCTGCTCTGTGGCTTGCTCGCACAACCAGGCACGCACCAGCGCCATGGCCAGCTCGAACTGGCCCATGCCCGATGGCCCTTGCAGCAACCATGCATGGCCACGCTGCGCCAGCAAGGCACGGCGCTGCTGTTCCAGCCAAGGGGCCAGCAAGCCTGGGGCGGCACTCATGCCAACACACCCTGCGCGCTGGGCAGATAGCCGCGGCGCACCAATACATCAGCCACTTGCTGCCAGACAGCTTCACGACTTTGGTGGGCATCGATTCGCGCAAAGCGCTGGGGAGCCGCTTCACAACGCCGTGCATAGCCCGCCGCAACAGCGGTGAAAAAGTCCTGGGGCTGGGCCTCGAACTTGTCGGGCACCCGCGCCGTAGCCAGGCGCTCGGCGGCAATGGCTGCAGGCAGATCGAACCAGATGGTGAGATCAGGTTCACGCATCAAATTGACATCCAGCCCGGCTCCCGTCTGCGCCATGCGCTCCAGTATCTGGAGCTTTTCCCAGTCAAAGCCACGGCCTGCGCCCTGGTAGGCAAAGGTCGCGTCGGTGAAGCGGTCGCTCACCACCACATCGCCGCGAGCCAATGCCGGCTCGATCACCTGCACGAGATGGTCGCGCCGGGCCGCAAAGGCCAGCAGGGCCTCGGTCAACGGGTCCATGGCGTCATGCAGCAGCAGGTTTCGCAATTTCTCTGCCAGGGGCGTGCCCCCGGGCTCACGCGTCAAGGTCACGTTGCGACCCGCAGCGCGGAAAGCCTGAGCCAGCGCCTCAATGTGCGATGACTTACCGGCACCATCAATGCCCTCAAAGCTGATGAACAGGCCAACTGTGTTTGTATGTGTCAAAACTTCGATCTCAAACGGTGAAGCGGTCTCTGCACTTCGCATTCATTACTTACTAGCGGCCACCGCGCTGGTAGCGGTTCACTGCGCGATTGTGCTCGTCCAGCGTGGCGCTGAAATGACTGCTGCCATCTCCACGCGCCACAAAATAATAGGCCTTGGTGGACTCGGGCCGCACCGCAGCCAGCAGCGACTCCTTGCCAGGCAGGGCAATCGGCGTAGGGGGCAGCCCCGCACGGGTATAGGTGTTCCACGGTGTGTCCGTTTGCAGATCGCGGCGGCGCAAATTGCCATCAAAGGCTTCGCCCAGCCCATAGATCACGGTGGGATCAGTCTGCAAACGCATACCGATGCGCAAGCGGTTCGCAAACACCCCGGCGATCTGTCCACGGTCCGTGGAGCGTCCGGTTTCCTTTTCCACGATGCTGGCCAGAATCAAGGCTTCGTAGGGCGTTTTCAATGGGCTGTCTGGGGTGCGCTGCGCCCAGACCTCATCCAGCCGCCGTTCCATGGCATGCAGGGCCCGGCGCAATACAGCCAGCTCGCTGCTGCCCTTGGCAAAGGTGTAGGTGTCGGGAAAGAACATGCCTTCCGCAGCCACACCGGGCTTGCCCAGCGCCGTCATGATTTCAGCGTCCGTCATCTGCTGCGTGTCGTGCTTGAGGAATTCATCCCTGGCAATCTGGGCACGCACCTGACGGAAGGTCCAGCCTTCGACAAACGTGATGGCTCGCAGGCTTTCTTCACCGCGCACCAGTTTTTGCAGCAGGCTGCGGGGCGTCACGCCTGTGGTCAGCTCATAGTTGCCTGCGCGGATCTGACGGTCCTGCTGTGACAAGCGGAACCAGTAATACAGCAAGCGGGCGTCGGTTTGCACTCCCGCCTCGACCACGGCCTGGGCCACCCCGCGTGGCGAAGCGCCTGGTTCAACTTCCAGCTCCAGACTCGGCGCCGACAAACGCAGTGGCTGCGCCAGCCACCATGCAACGGCACCACCCAGCATGGCCGCAACTGCAGCAAAAAATAACAGCACTAAGAGTAAGCGTCGCACAAGCTTTTGCATCCTATGAAAAAGATCGGCGATCATAATTCAAGCTATGACCCAGACTCTTCAAGGCATTGCCCCCATTTCGCATCTGGGCGTCATCCGCGTACAGGGCGATGACGCCGCCAGTTTCCTGCACGGTCAACTGACCAATGACTTCGCCCTGCTGGACCAGCAGCACGCGCGTCTGGCCGCTTTCTGTTCGGCCAAAGGGCGCATGCAGGCCAGCTTCATTGGTTTCAAACGTGCCCATGACGATATTTTGCTGATATGCAGCCGCGATTTGCTGGCACAAACGCTCAAGCGTCTGTCCATGTTTGTGCTGCGTGCCAAGGCGAAGCTCACTGACGCCAGCGATCAGTTCCAGCTCTACGGACTGGTTGGCGAAGCCGTACCTGCTGGCGATCAGGCACCCTGGAGCCTGCAGGCAGAGGGCGAAGCACGCATCGTGCGCCTTTATCCTGCTGCGGGTCAGGCCCGCGCCTTGTGGGTGGCACCCCATGAGGTTGCCGCTCCTCAAGGCCAACCCCTGAGCGCCGAGCAATGGCTGTGGACCGAAGTGATCAGCGGTATAGCCACCGTCTCACAGCCTGTTTACGAGCTGTTTGTGCCGCAGATGCTGAACTATGAATCGGTGGGCGGCGTGAATTTCAAGAAAGGTTGCTACCCGGGCCAGGAAGTCGTGGCGCGCAGCCAGTTCCGCGGCACGCTCAAACGCCGTGCCTTCATAGTGCATGCAGACAGTGCCCTGGAAGCTGGCACTGAAGTGTTTGCTGCCAGCGATGCCGAACAGGCCACAGGTACCGTGGTGCAGGCGGCGGCCGCCCCCGGGGGAGGCTGGGATGCGATTGTGAGCATGCAAATCAGCTCCGCCGAAGAAGGCTTGACGGCGGGCAGTGCCAGCGGAACACCTCTGACGCTGCGCCCTCTGCCCTACGCACTTCTGGAAGACATCTGATCTCTGATTGATCTGCAAAAGCAACAGCCACCCGAGGGTGGCTGTTGCTTTTTATGCCGGAATCTTCAACACATCAGGGCTTGATGGCGATCTTGAGCACACCGTCGCGCTGATTAGCGAAGAGATCGTAGGCTTCCACAATGTCGTCCAGCTTGCGCTCGTGCGTGACCAGCAGGCCCAGATCAAGGCGGTTGCCCTGGATCACGTTCATCAGGCGACGCATGCGTTCCTTGCCCCCGGGGCACAACGCCGTGCGGATGGTGTGGTCGCCCAAACCTGCGGCAAATGCGGACAACGGGATCTTCACATCCTCGGAGTACACACCCAGGCTGGACATGGTGCCGCCGGGTTTGATCACCTTCATGGCCTGCTCGAACGTGGCCTGCGTACCCAGGGCTTCGATGGAGCTGTCCGCGCCCTTGCCGCCGGTGAGCTTCATCACTTCGCTGATGACATCCACGTTGCGGAAGTTCAGCGTCACATCCGCGCCCAGCTTCTTGGCGATGTCCAGGCGGTGGTCATTGCCGTCCACAGCGATGATGGTGGTCGCACCCAGCAGACGCGCACCTGCCGTGGCACACAGGCCAATCGGGCCTTGCGCAAACACCACCACGGTGTCGCCGATCTTGATGTTGGCATTTTCCGCACCGACAAAGCCGGTGGACATGATGTCGGGGCACATCAGCACTTGCTCGTCGGTCAGACCATCGGGAATCGGTGCCAGATTCGCCTGAGCATCCGGCACCAGCACATATTCGGCCTGTGTGCCATCAATCAGGTTGCCAAAGCGCCAGCCTGCCGTGGCCTTGTAGCCGTGGCAGCCGCACAGGCCGCGAGGCACCAGGTAGCTGCCATCCTGGCTGGGCGCGCCATCCTGTGCGGCGTAGCTGTTGAAGTTGGGGCAAATTGCGCCGGCAATCACACGCTGGCCTTCCTGGTAACCCTGCACGGCGCTGCCCAGCTTCTCGATCACACCCACGGGTTCGTGGCCCACGGTCAAGCCTTTTTCCACGGGATATTCACCCTTGAGGATGTGCACATCGGTACCGCAGATGGTGGTGGTCGTGATACGGATCAGGGCATCGTTCGGGCCCACATCAGGAATCGGTTTTTCGACAATTTCAATACGCCCTTTTTCAATAAAGGCTGCAGCTTTCATCATTGACATATGCGCTCTCCTAGGGTGGTCGTGCTTCCCGGCTGAGGGGATGCACATCAGTGGTGATCGGTCGTGTTCAGGCACATCCTAGGAGCTCTGCAGTCTGCGCCAAGCGCTAAGCCGACCCTGCTTGATTAACATCAAGAGGCACATCTACGTATTAACCGTTTATCACCCATGTCATGGAAAGGAGCTAAAATCAACGTTTTGTCATGTTTGTAGCTGCCGGTTCAGCCGGCACTGTTTTTTGACAAAGTTGGCCAAAAACCGAAAACATTGCCATCTTTTAGACAAAGCGGCATTTTTCGGCATACAATCTAGGTCTTGTCGGCGTGTAGCGCAGCCTGGTAGCGCACTTGCATGGGGTGCAAGGGGTCGCGAGTTCGAATCCCGCCACGCCGACCATTGATATAGAAAAGGGCTAACAGCATGCTGTTAGCCCTTTTTGTTTTTTCATTTTTATTTTTGTCCTGCATGCCAGGCAGCAAAGAGCGATAAGCAAATGATCGAAGGTTTGATTACCGGACGCTTGACTACTGACCCCAGCGAACGCACTGACCGTTTTGGCAAGACTTTCATGGTGGCCCGCATGCGCGCCACCGTTGGCGACGGCGGTTTGCGCGCCAATTCCGGCGACGGCCCCAGCAGCCTGTTCGTGAACGTGGTGGCATTCGACCCTGTCCCTTGCAGTCAGCTGCGCGAATTGATGGAAGGCGATGTCGTGTCGCTGGTGGGCCCCATCACACCCAAGGTATGGACAGACCGCCAGGACATCAGCTACCCCGCACTGGACGTGGTGGCCTATCGCGTCATGGCTTTGCCCAAGCCCAGCATCCCTGATTACAACGCCTGAGCCTCCGCCAAATCAGACGGTATTAATATCAAAATAATTATATAAAAATAAAAACATATTCTCTTGATTTATATGGTTGCCGTATTACAGTGCATGCATCCATTTTTTCGAGAGATCGAGATGCTCAACAAACGCCTGTTCATCCAAGCCGCACTGGCTGTTGCTACAGCCGGTGCCTTCAGCGCCCATGCCCAAGACGCCATCAAGATCGGCGTGACTGCCGGCCCGCATGCCCAGATCATGGAGCACGTCAAGCAGGTGGCAGCCAAGGATGGCCTGAAGATTCAGATCATTGAATTCAGCGACTACGTGCAACCCAATGCCGCCCTGGCTTCGGGCGACTTGCACGCCAACAGCTACCAGCACGAACCCTATCTGGAAGCCCAGATCAAGGACCGCGGCTACAAATTCACCAAGCTGGCCAACACGGTCAACTTCCCGATTGGTCTGTACTCCAAAAAGGTCAAAAACCTGAACGATCTGCCCCAGGGCGCCAAGTTCGGCATTCCCAATGACCCCACCAACGGTGGTCGTGTCTTGCTGCTGCTGCAGGACCAGGGGCTGGTCAAACTCAAGCCCAACGCAGGCCTGAAGGCCACGCCGCTGGATGTGATCGAGAATCCCAAGAAGCTGCGCTTCGTGGAGCTGGATGCTGCCCAGCTGCCCCGCTCGCTGGATGATCTGGATGCCTCGGCCATCAACACCAACTTTGCCATCTCTGCCGGCCTGAACCCCAAGCAAGATGCCATTGCACTGGAACGTGCCGACAGCCCCTATGTGAACATCTTGGTGGTGCGCGCAGCCGACAAGAACGCGCCTTGGGCCACCAAGCTGGTCAAGGCCTACCACGATGCGTCCACCAAGGCCTTTGTGGACCAAGAGTTCCAAGGCTCGGTGATGGCTGGCTTCTAAACCGCCCTCCTCTGGCACCCCAAGCCTTTGGCTCCGGCCAAAGGCTTTTTTGTTGTAAAAAATCACTCCTTTATCAAGAGCTATCCAGGTCAGCCAGTTCTGGGTTTTCAAGTCGAATCTATGCAAGATTGAGAGACAGTGCGCGCTAACTGCTCCTATCTTTTATATATCCATTGTCCATTGCAGGACTGCGCCTGCCTTCATCCATCGATAGAACACAGGTGCTAGAATCCCGCCCCAATCGCGCGCGCCGGCGCAAGGGTTCAAAAAAGGGACTTGCAGGCACGCGTGGTAACGACTCTCAAGGCCCCGCTATGTCGAACACATAGCGGGGCTTTTACGTCGAGGAACGCAACTTGCTTGTGCGATTTTTGCCCCGAACGGTTGCGCCCATTGAAAAAACAGGCCCTCGAAGGCCAAACATATGCCAGATGACAGTACCCACATTTTCTCGAACCACGCGCTGTGCCTGACACAGCTGCCCGAGCGCCCCAAGGCGAAGCCACCCGAAATCTTCATTCCCTGATACCCCACAAGAGGTAGAGCAAATTGACCACCCATCATGACACTCACGGAGTTGCCAAACTCCAAAAGACACTTGTCCTTTGGCAAGTCATCATCATCGGCCTGGCCTACATCCAGCCCATGACGCTGCTGGATACGTTCGGCATGGTGTCCAGAGACAGCATCCAGCACGTACCCACGTCTTATCTGATTGCATTGATCGCCGTGCTGCTGACATCGCTCAGCTACGGCCACATGATCCGCAAGCACCCCTCCTCGGGCTCTGCGTATACCTATGTGCAAAAGTCCATCCACCCCAATGCGGGCTTCATGGTGGGCTGGTCCTCGTTGTTGGACTATTTGATGTCACCCATGGTGAACATCTTGCTGGCCAACATCTACCTCAAAGAACTGTTCCCCGATGTCAACCACTGGGTCTGGATCATCGGCCTGTCGCTGCTGATGGTGGGCATCAACCTGCGTGGCGTGCGCTTCGTGGCCAACTTCAACAGCCTGATCGTGCTGTTGCAAGTGTTGATCATCGGCATCTTCACCTGGATCATCTACAACAAGCTGCTGGCAGGCGAGAACGCGCTGGGCAAGATTGCCGAGCAAAGCGCTGCAGACGGCCTGTGGAGCTTCTCGCCCTTCTGGAGCGCAAGCGCCGAAATTGGCGCCTTGATCACCGGGGCAACCATCCTGTGCTTCTCGTTCACCGGCTTTGACTCGCTGAGCTCGCTGGCCGAAGAGACCAAGGACACCAAGAAGACCCTGCCACGCGCGATTTTCCTGACCGCGCTGATCTCCGGCATCATCTTCATCATCTCCACCTACTTCATGCAGTTGTACTTCCCCGGCAACCCCGAACAGTACTTCGAGCTGGTGGACGAAACCCAGCCTGAAATCCTGCTGCTGGTGGGCGGTGCCTTCTTCCAGTCCGTGGTGCTGAGCTTTGCCATCATCACCGTGATGGCCTCCGGCATCTCGGCCCACGCCGGTGTCTCGCGCCTGATGTACGTGATGGGCCGTGACGGCGTGCTGCCCCAGAAGTTCTTTGGCTACATCAGCCCCAAGAGCTTCACCCCCGCCTTCAACATCTGGCTGGCTGGCGTGATCTGTCTGACCGCAGGTTTCCTGAGCCTGGAGTTTGTGGTGGCACTGATCTCCTTTGGTGCGCTGACCGCGTTCAGCTTTGTGAACCTCTCGGTGATCTGCTGCTACGGTTTCCGCGATGGTCGTCTGAAGACCCCCAAGGACTTCCTGAACTTCTTCATCGTGCCGCTGCTGGGCTTCATTTCGATTGGCGCGCTGTGGCTGGAAGTGGAAGACACTTCGCTCAAGGCCGGCATTGCCTGGGCTGCCATTGGCATCGTGTATCTGGCCTGGATGACCAAGGGCTTCCGCAAGGCTGCGCCCCAGTACCACGACGCGGATATCGACAAGGATTGATGCCTTGAACTGAACACGCCACGAACAACTGGCGTGCTTGGATGACACTGTCTTGATGACCCGTACTGCCCGGTGCAGTGCGGGTCTTTTTTGTGCGCCTTGCGCAAAGGCCTCTTACGGTGCGTCCTTCAAGGATCGGCCCAGCATCACACCTGCCGTGATGCCGATGACCGCGCCAGCCAGACTGCCCAGCAACACGCCAGCAGGCCCGCTCGTCCACATGCCGAATGTGGCACCGAGGGCGATGCCGCCCAGCACGCCACCGCCGGAGAAGATGGATTGCAACTCCCGCGCGCTTTCCTGCAAGCTCAGGGGAACCTGGGCTTCCGGCCTGGGGTCCTGCGAAGGCACACCAAGACCGGGCCGCGCCATGCGCAGCAAGTCTTCATCCGGATGAAGGTGCAAAGTGTTCTGAAGCATGTGCATGGCGGTCTCCAACAATTGGGCCAGCTGTCTTTGTAAGCCCTGGCTTGCGCCTGCCATGCCAGCAGAGCCGCGCAGTCCCTGTCAGCCAAATGCAGGCCTGCGCCATTTCTCTGCGGCAAGAACCCTGCTTTTCAAATCGCCCGACAACAAACGGGCACAAAAAAAGAGAGTGGATCACGCCGCCATAGCGTGGTTTCAAGCTTGTTTCGCTTTGAAACCCTGGTGCTACGGGCGTAATCCGCTCTCTTTTTTGTTTTCACCATGGCATCACCCGCATGGTGCCGGGCGCTTACTTGTGACTGATGCGGCGCACGATCCAGTCACCAAAGCTCTGAATGGCTTGCACAAAGAAGATCAGGATGATCACCACCGCCAGCATGATGTCCGGCAGGAAGCGCTGGTAGCCGTAGCGGATACCCAAGTCACCCAGACCACCACCACCAATGGCCCCAGCCATGGCCGAGTAGCCGGTCAGGCTCACAAAGCTGATGGTCAGGCCTGCCACGATGCCGGGCATGGCTTCGGGCAGCAGCACCTTCCACACGATCTGGCTGGTGGTCGCACCCATGGATTGGGCGGCTTCCACCAGGCCGTTGTCCACTTCACGCAGCGAGGTTTCCACCAAGCGTGCAATGAACGGCGCAGCAGCAATCGTCAGCGGCACCACGGCTGCCCAGGTACCAATGGACGAACCGGTGATAAAGCGCGTGAACGGAATGATCGCCACCAGCAAGATGATGAACGGCGTGGAGCGCACGGCATTCACCACCCAGCCGACGGTGTTGTTCAGCGGCGCATTTGCCAGCACCCCACCCTTGTCCGTCAGGCGCAGGAACACGCCCAGCGGAATACCGATCAGGCCACCCAGCACACCCGAGACACCCACCATGATCAGCGTTTCCCAGAACGAATCGATGAACAACTCGATCATCATTTCGGAAAAATTCTCGAACATCGCTTAGCCCTTCACTTCCACCACTTGCACCACGACACCGCCTTGCTGCAGGTGTGCGATGGCCGCTTCAATCTTGGCCGCTTCACCGCTGGCGTACACGGCCAGCGAGCCAAAGGTTTGCTCCTGAATCTCGTCAATCTGACCATGCAGAATGGACAGGTCCAGCCCCAGCTCACGAATCAGGTGCGACAGAATGGGCTCGTAGGCGCTTTCGCCCGCATACGACAGGCGCAGCAACTTGCCGCTCTGGCCTGCAGGCAGCTTGGCCGCCAGCGCCCGCACGCGGTTGCCCACGCTCTCGGGCAGCTCCTGGGGCACGATCTCGTCGATCAGGCTCTTGGTGATGTCTTTTTGTGGCTTGGTGAACACCTCGATCACCGCGCCCATTTCGGCAATCTCGCCGGCGTCGATCACGGCCACACGGTCCGCAATCTGCTTGATGACCTGCATCTGGTGCGTGATCAGCACCACGGTCACACCCAGCTCGCGGTTGACCTTGCGCAGCAAGTCCAGAATCGAGCGCGTGGTTTCAGGGTCGAGCGCCGAGGTGGCTTCGTCTGACAGCAGCCCCTTGGGGTTGGAAGCCAGCGCACGCGCAATGCCTACGCGTTGCTTCTGGCCACCGGAGATTTGCGCCGGATAGCGGTCTGCCAGGTGCGACAGACCCACCAGCTCCAGCAGCGGATCGATGCGCTTTTTGATCTCGGCCTTGGACATGCCCGCCAGCTCCAGCGGCAGCGCGGCATTGTCATACACGGTGCGCGAGGACAGCAAATTAAAGTGCTGGAACACCATGCCAATCTCATGGCGCGCGGCACGCAGTTGCGCATCCGTCATGGTCATGAGGTCACGACCATCGACGATCATCTGGCCCGAAGTGGGACGGTTGAGCAAGTTGATGCAACGCACCAGCGAGCTCTTGCCCGCACCGGAGCGGCCGATGATGCCGAAAATCTCACCCTGCTCGATGTGCAGATGGATGTGCTTGAGCGCTTCGACCGGCCCTTTGGGGCCTTGGTATGTCAGGGACAAATCCCGAATGTCGATCATGTAATTCGTGACTGCACGCGCCGCCCCGGGGCTGGCCGCATGCACTGAAAAATAAGATGTTGGAATGTAACGCGCCGAAATATGAAACGCCAAAGAATCAATGCTTAAGTAATAAGATGCTTTGGTTATAACGACGAACCTAGAGCTAACCCACAATAATGCCTGAATTCATGTCAGCTGCGAGGCTGAACTGTCTAAAACCATGCCGCTTTCTCATGCGCCAGGGCCAAGCCGCACGGTCAGCGCATTCAAAAGCGAAGCAGCTGACGCCCAAAAAACAAGGCTTTGCAAGCAAAAACACTTGCAAAGCCTATATAGGTGAGCCATAGCTGCTCTTATTTTCCGTAATTGGGTTCGTAGGGTTTGTCGCTGAAGATGCCCAGCAGGCCCGAGGAAACCTCCTTGTCCGTGCCCTTGTAAGCCTCGAAAACCAGGCGCTTGAGCGCATCGGCCGCAAGACTGCTGCTTTCGCCGGTGTACATGTTCTCTTCAATCACGCCACCATCGGTGAACACACGCACCCAGGTGCCCTTGCCGAAAGCCACGCGCTCCAGCGTGTTCATGGGCACGGCAAATGCGGTCACACCGGGCAGGTCGATGCCGTCCTTGGCCAGCGAGCGCACGCGCAACGGTGCATGGGGACGGGTGTTGAATTCAATCGCCTGCACCTTCGCCGTGCCGCCCCAGGTGCCGATCAGCAAAGTGGCGCGATTGGGTGTCTCGCTGCTCCACTGCGCGCCCAGTGTGGGGCAATGGGCCATGGTGCCGCAATCCATCCGCTGGGGTGCAAAAGCAATCGTGGTCACACGCCGGGCGTTGTCTGTCTGCACCTGCACGATGGCATCCGTGCCACCCTTGCCCGCGCTGGCGCATCCTGCCAGCACCACGGCAGCTGCCACTGCGCTCACTGCCTGCCACAACCGCTGCTTCATGTCTCTGTCCTCACCCATGGATTCAAAACCCCCATCTTGCCACGAATGCCCCAGGCAGCATGGCGGGCCCGCTTCCTTGCGCAGAAGGAAGGCAGACAAAATGTGAAAAACAAGAGCGATTAGTGCTTGCTCAACAAGGTTTTCCGTATGTTTTCATATTGAAAGCCTTGTATAGCAAGCGCTCACAGCTACTAAAAACCAATCTCAACCAGCCATTTCTGCAGCCTCGGCTTCGGCGACCTTGTGCGGGTTCGCTGCTGCAGCCGGCCGCGCCGCCCGGTCCACGCCAGCCAGTACCAGGCGCGAGCCGCAACGGCGGCAGTATCGCGAATCGTCTTCATGACGCCCCAGGCCGCACACTTCGCAATCCACACCTTTCAGGCGTGCCTTTGTGCCTACGCTGCGCGAGAGCTCGGCCCCCACAATGCCGGTCGGCACCGCCAGCACGCCCCAGCCCAGCAGCATCATGATGGAAGCAAAAATGCGGCCAATCGGCGTGGATGGCGTTACGTCGCCATAACCCACGGTAGTGACCGTGGAAATGGCCCAGTAAATCCCGATCGGCACGCTGGTAAAGCCGTGTTCCGGCCCCTCGATCACATATATCAGGGTGCCCATCACGAACACGATCAGCGCCACCACGCTCAGGAAGACGAAAATCTTGCGCGCACTGGCCTTGAGGGCCTGACCCAGCATCAGGTATTCCTCAAGGAAGTTGCGGAAGATGGGAAAGATGTGAAAGGTGCGCACCAGCCGCAACGCACGCACGGCGGAGAGAAAATGCGCCTCCGGAAAGAAAATGGCGAGGTAGGTGGGCACGATGGACAGCAGATCAACCACGCCATAAAAGCTCAGCGCATAGCGCAGCGGGTGGCGCACCGAAATCAGGCGCAGCACATATTCCACCGTAAAGCCCAGCGTGAACATCCATTCCAGCGCGCGCAGCAGGTAGTACAGGCGCCAGTCGCCTGCAATCGAGGGAATGCTGTGCGCGATCACCACACACAGGCTCAGGATGATGGCCAGCGTCAACCGGCGTTCAAAACGCTTGCCGATTTCGGAGTTGCTCTCGAACACCGTGCGGTAAATGCTCTGACGCCAACGCGCCACGGGCACGCCCAGGCGCTCGGAGGACGGGTAGTTGTCACGGAAGAAATTGGAAATCGGGGCAAACAAGCGCATTCCAGGCAAGCGGCAAAAACACAGATGCGGACCACCGTCCATGCAGCGGGCCCAAAAACAAAAAACCATCGAACGCTGCCGCGTTGGACGGTTCTCACAAAACGCGCCATTGTAGGCAGAGCGGGCAAGGCGCTCGACCATCACGCCCATGCCCATATGCCCATGGCACGTGTGCATCTCAGTGCAGCAGCAGGCGCATGATGTCTGTGCGCGTGATCAGCCCCACAAGCTTTTCACCATGCAGCACAGCCACAAAAGGCACGGCGTGCTGGGCCAGAGCTTCCAGCAAGGCAGCCACCGGCGTGCTGTCCTGCACGCGCATGGGGGCGGACTCCATCAGATCTGCCGCACAGGTCGTGGGATGGGCGGGCTTTTTGCCCCACAGGCGCCACACCCGTCGCTGTCGGCGCTCCTGCACACTGTCGCGCTTGTGCCAGACCCAGTCCAGCATGGTGCTGCGGGCCACAACGCCCAGCAACCGCCCCTTGTCATCAACCACGGGCAGGCTTTTGATCGGGTGCTGCTGAAACTGGGCGGCCAGGTGATCCAGCGTCGCATCCGGCGTGCACGTCCATGGGTGCGTCGTCATCACCTGTCCGCAAGAGACACTGCCAAAGCGGCGCGCAATCGCTTGCTCCTCGGCAGCAAGCACCAGCTGCCCCAGCTCCTGCGCGGTCAGGTTGTTGCCCTGGTCAAAACGCGCAAGCAGCGCCTGCAGATCGGCTGTCGACAAATCCATGGCGGGCAGGTGCTGGGCCGTCGCAGGCCGCGCGGCTGCTTGCGGCTGCAGCGGATAGGTCTTGCCCCAGAGGCGGTGGTACAGCATGGCAGCCAGCACCAGAAACAGGGTCAGCACCCCGATGGGCCACAAGGCATAACTCCAGCCATGGGCCATGCCATGCTGCGCATCCAGAGCCCAGAGCAAAGCCACGGCCCCACCCGGCGGGTGCAGGGAGCGTGACCACTGCATCACCATGATGGCACCGCCCACAGCCACAGCCGGTACCCATTCCAGTGGGAGGCACTGCACCACAAGACAGGCCCACAGCCCCGACACCACATTACCCACCACACACGACCAAGGTTGGGCCAGCGGGCTGGTATGCACGGCAAACAGCAGCACGGCACTGGCGCCCAGCGGTGCAAACAAATTCATACCGGCAGCCAGCCCCAGTCGCTGCGCGGCAAGCACCAGCAGCATGGCCACTCCCAAACCCAGCATCGCCCCCAAGCCGACACGGGCCATATCCTTGCGTGCGGCTGGCGCCACCGCAGGTCTCCAAGCATTCTTGATATTCATTGCAATAGACGGCAAAACCCCGCCATCATGGGCGGGGCTGCTCTTGTTCGGCGCTATGCAAGCGCTCACGTTGGCAAAGTCAGGCGGCCATCATGCCTGCAGCCTGCGCTGGCATGGCTGGAACACATGAAGGCAGCAGGGGCAATGCCAAGGGCCACCTGCGTTGCGGACGGCTACAGCGGCTGGTGAATGGTTCACGCAGCCAGACTTTGGGCAGGACCAAAGAACTCGTAATGGCATTGCTCGGCAGGCACGCCCGCGTCGTTGAGCGCCTGTTGCGCCACGCGCATAAAGCCGACAGGCCCCAGGAAGTAAGCTTGCACATCCGTCTGGGTGGGTAACCAGCTGCGCAGCAAGGCGGCATCCGGCGTCGCTTGCTTCACTTGCACGCCTGCTGCAGCTGCTTCGTCCGCACCTTGCTCGTAACCAAAGCGCAGGCTCAGATTGCTGTGCTGTTCGGCCAGGCGCAGCAATTCGCTGCGGAAGGGTTGCAACTCGGGGCTGCGTGTGCAATGCACCAGGGTAACTTTCCGCTGCGCCCCCAAAGCGGTGTGGAGCATGGACATCAGGGGGGTGATGCCAACTCCGCCTGCCATCAGCACCACAGGCTTGTCGCTGGCATCCAGCACAAAATGGCCTGCAGGCGGGAAGATTTCCAGCACATCGCCCTCCTGCACCTGCGCATGCAGGTACGAGGACACCACGCCTTGCGCTTCGCGCTTGACGCTGATGCGCAGGCTCTGTCCGTCTGCCACTTGCGACAACGAGTAGTTGCGGCGCTGCTCCTTGCCGTCGATCACTGCGCGCAGACCGATAAACTGGCCCGCCTGATAGGCCAGCACCTTGCCGCCGTCTTCAGGGCGCAGGACGAAAGAGGTGATTTCGCTGGTCTCCGCTGTCTTTTGGGCCACCACAAAACGACGGGCGCCTTCCCAACCACCTTCTTGCTGTGCATTGGCCTGGTAGATGCTTTTTTCTGCACCGATCAAGATGTCTGCCAATTGCCCGTACGCAGCAGCCCAGGCTGCAATCACTTCGTCAGTGGCCACTTCGGCACCGAGCACTTCGCGGATGGCACGGAGCAAGTAACTGCCCACAATGGGGTAGTGCTCGGGCTGCACCTGCAGCGACACATGCTTGTGGATGATCTGCGCAGGCAGGTCCCCCAGGCCCGACAAGTCATCAATGTGCTTGGCATACATCAGCACGCTGCGCGCCAGCGCACGTGGCTGGGCTCCCGTTTGCTGGTGCACGCTGTTGAACAGAGGTTGCACGCTCTCGTTCTCCGACAGCATGATCTGGTAGAAGTGCGTGGTCAGCGCTTCACCACCTGCTTCGAGCAAGGGCACGGTGGATTTGACAATGGCACGTTGTTGTTCAGTCAGCATACGATCTCTCAGTTAACACCACCGCCCCACTGGCGGTTTGTCTGTTAATGGCAAAAGCTGTGCCAGGCTTGCACGCCTTGCTATACAAACACTTAGCGCGACCAATGTCTTTATGACATGTGTCAAGTGCTGTCGTTCGGACATCCTACGATGTCGCAATGACCACCAACACCTCGTTGCTCAATGCCTTGCTACCCTTGGTGGCAGAGCTTTCAAGCAACATCCCCGAGCATGAGCGTTACCGCCGTTTGCTGGCCGCCTTGCGTACCGTTTTGCCTGCCGATGCTGCAGCCTTGCTGCGCTATGAAGCCGAGGGCCAGTGGCTGCGCCCTCTGGCGATCGACGGCCTGAGTGCCGACACCCTGGGACGGCGCTTTCACATTCTTGACCATCCACGTTTTGCTGCACTGCTGCGTGCAGGCAAGGCGCTGCGCTTTCCCAGCGACACCAGCCTGCCCGATCCCTATGATGGTTTGGTGGAACACCACACGCACGCGCCCTTGCCAGTGCATGACTGCATGGGCTGCGTGCTGCAAGTCGATGGCCAGCCTTGGGGTTTGCTCACGCTTGACGCCCTGCAGCCAGGCCAGTTTGCAGGGGAGGCATCGCTGGCAGCCCTTCAGGCCTTCAGCGATCTGGCAGCTGCTACTGTGGCCACGGTCGCCCGCATCCAGTTGCTGGAGCAAACTGCCAGCAACGAACGTCAGCGCGCGGAGCACTTTCGTCGCCAGGCTCCGCAAGCGGTGTCGAAATTGATTGGCCATAGCAGCGCCATGCGCCGTTTGCAGCAGGACATCGCCACAGTGGCTGCCAGTGATTGGCCGGTATTGATCACTGGCGAAACAGGTGTGGGCAAAGAATTGGTCGCACAGGCAGTGCATGCCCAGTCACAGCGCGCAGATCAGGCCTTTGTGAGCATCAATTGCGCGGCCCTGCCTGAAAACCTCGTGGAAAGCGAGCTTTTTGGCCATGTGCGCGGTGCTTTCACAGGAGCCATCAGCGACCGCCAAGGCAAGTTTGAGCAGGCCCACCAAGGCACCCTGTTCCTGGATGAAGTGGGTGAGCTGCCACTCGCTACCCAGGCCAAATTGCTGCGTGTGCTGCAAAGCGGTCATATCCAGCGGCTGGGCCTGGACAAAGAGCGTCTGGTCAATGTGCGCATCATCGCGGCGACGAACCGCTCTCCTGAAACTGCCGTGTTACACGGCGAGATGCGTGCGGACTTTTTTCACCGGTTGAACGTCTTTCCGCTGCGCGTTCCTGCGCTGCGCGACCGCGATGGGGACGTGCTGGTGCTGGCGGGCCATTTCCTGGAGCAGACACGGTCACAGCTGGGCTTGCGCGGGCTGCGACTAACTGCCGAGGCGCAAGCTGCCTTGCTCAGCCACCACTGGCCCGGCAATGTGCGGGAACTGGAGCACTGCATTCGCCGTGCAGTGTTGCTGGCAATGCAGCAAAGCCATGGAGCCAGCACCTCCTTGAGTATTTCTTCACGCAACCTGCAAATACCCCAGAGTGCACTGCCCACACCAAACACGGTGAACCCAGTTGCTGTGGCCGACACGGAAAATGCCAATGAAGGCTTGGGCCTGCGCGCCACTGTGGAGGCTTACGAGCGCCGTCTGGTTGAACAGGCTTTGCATTCCCACCAAGGCAGCTGG
>JAEYRT010000230.1 GCA_023435325.1 Pseudomonadota bacterium
TAGTGTGGCAGGCTCATAGCCCTCCATTGTAGGAAGCTGCCATCCCCCGCGCTGCCACGCGCCCATCGTCAGCAGCGACGAGGGGCATGCGCGCGCAGGCATTCAAGCCGCGTAATAGGCCTTGGCCATGCGAAAGGTCAGGTTCCAGCGCTCTCCACCTAGCAAGTGATGCTGGCCGTCCTTGAGCGGATTGACGCCGTGGTAGGTCATGCGGCTCGCCCCGCCCCACACCAGCACATCGCCGTGTGTGAGGGGCAGGCGCCGCACCGGATCTTGGCGGCGCAGCCCGCCCCACAAAAACGTGCAGGGCAAACCCAGCGAGATGGACACAATGGGCGCACTCCAGTCCATCTCGTCTTCGTCACGGTGCAAGGTCAGCTTGGCGCCGGGCAGGTAGCGGTTCATCAAGCAGGCATCGGGGGCGTAGCCGGAATAGCCCGCCGCCGCCGCGGCAGCCACGGCTTGCTCCCACATGAATGCAGGCATGGCTGGCCAGGGCTGGCCGCTTGCGGGGTCGATGCTGCTGTAGCTGTAGCGCTGTGCATCCGAAACCCAGCCCCAGTCACCGCAATTGGTCATGGCCACCGACAGCGCTGCACCGCCGGGGCGCGTCATCACGCGAAACGGTGCCTGCGTCGTCACATGCTGCACCGCATCCACCCACGCCTGCTCCTGCGCAGCGGCAAAACCACGCAGCAGCACGGCACCGTCACCCAGGCGCTCGGGCGGTAAGACCTCGGTAGCAAACAGGGGCAGGCTCATGGCTGGCAACCTCAGAACACCTTGCCGGGGTTCATCAGGTTCAACGGGTCCAGCGCCGCCTTGATGGCACGCATGGCCGCCAGCTCCTGCGGCGTGCGGCTCAGCGCCAGATAGGGCTTTTTGTGCAGGCCAATGCCGTGCTCGGCCGATACGGAACCCTGGAATTCGCCCACGATGCGGTACAGCTCAGCCTCCACCGCATCGCACTCGCCATTCACGGTCTTGCCATCGGTGGAGACGTGCAGATTGCCGTCGCCCACATGGCCAAAGAAGATAGAGTGATTGCCGGGCCAGCGCGCATCGAACGCGGCCTGGCAGGCTTGGGCAAAACGGCCAATGTCTGCCTGGGGCAGGCTCACATCGAAGTTGATGGGCGGATGCATGTTGGCGTTCATCTCGGCCGGTGCTTCGCGCAGCTTCCACAGCGCCTTGGCCTGGGTTTGGGACTGGGCAATCACGGCGTCCAGCACATCACCGGCTTCCATGGCCTCTCCCAGTGCAGCTTCCAAGGCTTCGCGCAGGCTGGCTTCATCCTTGCCATCGACATCTATCAAAGCCAGGAACGCATGACGCTCGGCGAACGGTGCTTGCAGATGCTGCCAGCGGATAGAGGTTTGCACAAAGCTGTCCCACATCAGCTCGAACGCAGCCACGCTGTTGCCAAAGCGCTGCTGCATGTGCTGTAGCACGGCCAGGGACTGGTCAAAACCGGGCATGGCGACCAAGGCCGTCGCTTTGGCCTGCGGCCGGGGGCGCAAGCGCAGCATCACGCGGGTGATGACACCCAGCGTCCCTTCCGCCCCGATGAAGCACTGCTTCAGGTCATAGCCCGTGTTGTTCTTGATCATGGGGCGCAGCATGGGCAGCACCGTGCCATCAGCCAGCACCACTTCCAGGCCCAGCACCTGCTCGCGCATCATGCCGTGTTGCAGCACGCCATTGCCGCCCGCATTGGTCGAGACATTGCCGCCAATCTGGCAGCTGCCGCGCGCACCCAGGTCCACGCCAAACACCAGACCCGCTTCCTCTGCCGCCTCTTGCACGGCCTGCAGTGTGGCCCCGGCCTGCACTGTCATCACGGCCGAACGCGCATCAATGGCTTCGATGGTGTTCATGCGCTCCATGGAGATGACCACACAGCCTTGCACCGGCACCGCACCACCCGCCAGTCCAGTCAGCCCTCCTTGTGGCACCACAGGCACGCGGTGGGCATGGCAGATGCGCAGGGCAGCGCTGACTTCGTCGTTCGTGCGCGGACGCACCAGCGCCAGCGGGGCCACCGGAGGGGTGCCGCTCCAGTCGGCGTGGTAGCGGGCTTCAACCGCCTCGCGGGTCAGCACTGCATCAGGGAGGGTGTGCAGCAAGGCGTCTAGGAATTGTTCTTGGGACATGGCTCAACCTTTCACAGCCACCATTGTGCGGGTGACGGACACCGGCTCAACGGCGGGTGTCCACATCCCCAGGATCGGCGCAATTTTTGAATTACTCAAATGCATATATTCATGCATCAAATGTATAGATTTATGCTTTGCACGGATGGCATTTTTATGACGGCTCCCTAGAATGGCCGCCTGCTGCTGGAAAAAACGGCAGCCATGCGCATCGAACACCAAGAGAACGGTGATGCCAGTCCCTGCATGCGGAGGCTGCCATCACCGCTTTTTAACTATCCGGAGATAACGATGAACGCAGCCGTGCCCCAGGCTCTGCAAGTGCAGGCACCCGAGTATGTGAAGAACCCCCAGCTGATTGCCTGGGTCAACGAGATGGTGGCCCTGTGCAAGCCCGCCAAGGTGCATTGGTGCGATGGTTCGCAGGCAGAGTACGACGCACTGTGCGAGCAACTGGTGCAGGCCGGCACTTTCAAGCGCCTGAACCCCGCCAAGCGCGCCAACAGCTATCTGGCATGGTCGGACCCTTCGGACGTGGCCCGCGTGGAAGACCGCACCTACATCTGCTCCGAGAAAAAAGAGGATGCAGGCCCCACCAACAACTGGATGGCGCCCGCTGAGATGCGCGCCACGCTCAATCCGCTGTTTGACGGCTGCATGGCAGGCCGCACCATGTATGTCGTGCCTTTTTCCATGGGCCCTCTGGGCTCGCCCATTGCGCACATCGGTATCGAGCTGTCTGACAGCGCCTATGTGGCGGTGAACATGAAGATCATGACCCGCATGGGCAAGGCCGTGTACGACGTGATCGGCACCGATGGCGACTTTGTGCCCTGTGTGCATACCGTGGGTGCCCCTCTGGCCGAAGGCGAAAAAGACACGACCAGCTGGCCCTGCAACCCCACGACCAAGTACATCGTGCACTATCCCGAAACGCGCGAAATCTGGTCCTATGGCTCGGGCTACGGCGGCAACGCCCTGCTGGGCAAGAAATGCTTTGCATTGCGCATCGCCTCCACCATGGGCCGTGACCAGGGCTGGCTGGCCGAACACATGCTGATCCTGGGCGTGAGCAACCCCGAAGGCAAGAAGTACCACGTGGCAGCGGCCTTCCCTTCGGCCTGCGGCAAGACCAATTTCTCCATGCTGGTGCCTCCAGCAGGTTTTGAAGGCTGGAAGGTCACGACCATTGGTGACGACATCGCCTGGATCAAGCCCCAGGCCGATGGCAGCCTGCGCGCCATCAACCCCGAAGCGGGTTACTTCGGCGTGGCGCCCGGCACCAACATGCTCACCAACCCCAACTGCATGAAGAGCCTGGACAAGGATGTGATCTTCACCAACGTCGCGCTGACCGACGATGGCGATGTGTGGTGGGAAGGCATGGAAAAGGACACTGGTTATGTGCCCGAGCACCTGATCGACTGGCAGGGCCGTGACTGGACGCCAGCGATCGCCAAGGAAACCGGCGCCAAGGCCGCCCACCCCAATGCCCGCTTCACTGTGGCTGCGACCAACAACCCCGCGCTGGACGAAGCCTGGGACGATCCTGCCGGCGTGAAGATTGATGCGTTCATCTTCGGTGGCCGCCGCTCCACCACCGTGCCGCTGGTGACCGAAGCGCGCGACTGGACCGAGGGCGTGTACATGGCAGCCACCATGGGCTCGGAAACCACCGCTGCCGCCTTTGGTGCACAAGGCGTGGTGCGCCGCGATCCGTTCGCCATGCTGCCGTTTGCCGGCTACAACATGAGCCACTACTTCCAGCACTGGCTGGATCTGGGCGCCAAGGTAGAAGCTTCCGGGGCGCAGCTGCCCAAGATCTTCACCACCAACTGGTTCCGCAAGGATGCCGAGGGCAAGTTCGTCTGGCCCGGCTACGGCGAGAACATGCGCGTGCTGAAGTGGATGATTGACCGCATTGAAGGCCAAGCCCAAGGCCAAGAC